>NZ_VOZH01000060.1:0-10764 GCF_013419875.1 Acinetobacter sp. YH12049
GAACATAATCCCACCTTCAAATTCACGGAGCCTCGCAGAGCCTGCGGAGCACGAGGAGAAGTGTTTTTAATTCGATATAATTGCGTAGTAATTATATCGAATTAAAAACACGGAAACGAGCTTAAGAATTAAATAAAATGTTCCCACATTTTATTTAATTCTTCCCGTGCCGGCCTATGCTAAACTGAAAATACAAAAACCTCACCCATTTTATGCTGGAGAATGCGATGGCGGCCCGTGGAAGACCTGCGAAAATACTCACCCCAAATGACCTCACGACATTGCAGCAATTCCTGGAGAAACTTCCCTTCCTCAAGAAAAAACAACAACAGGCTTTGACCCTACTTCAGCAATCCAATGGCAGATTCAATGACAAACAACTCAGCCTGTTCAAAACAGTCGACCGAGAGAAAAACCAGTTCCTAACAAGACAGGCACTCATTGAACAAATCAAACTGAAGGACAAAAACCAACAGCCCCTCTTGGCCAACGAAATTGAAATTCTGACCTTACTCAATCAAACAATGGATCAAAATAATTTTTTCCGCCTGGATCGTGCCCTAGAGTCTTATCAGAAAATTGAAAAAGCTGCCCTAGACAATCGAATCCGGCTGGAGAATGAACACAAACGTGAAATTTTGCAGAAAAGTCACAAGGAACTGACAGAAGCCCAGAAAAAACGCAATGCAGAAAACCAACTCAAATACGCGATAGGAGGTGTAGTTCAATCGCTTTATAAAGACCTCGATCTTCAGATCCAACACAGCGATATTCCCCTACTCAAAGATGCCCTCCTACAGAGCATTATTTGGGAAAGAGCCATTAAAGAAACCACAATCTATAAAGAGATCCAAAACAACACCGAAGACCTCAAGGAAGAAACAAAATTATTCCAGCGTATGGTTGAAGATTTGCCAACCTATAAAATCAATGGGCAAGAGTTTCACAAAGTACTCATCCAAAAGCACCGTGGAAAGCCATAAAATGCGATTACAGCCTGTTTTTGGCTTAATCCTACCCATCCCTAATAAAAAATGTAATCAGGGCTAAAAATGCGAAATAGGCCCTTTTACGCTTTACCTAATATGAATCCTTAATTTATAAACTAAGAAATATCCTTAAAATTCAAATTAAATACCTAAAAGGTATCTATAGAGCGAGTGTCTACGAGCGAACCACTAAAATTCGCGCTTCGACTTTCTGAAAAACAGCTTTTTAGGCTGTAGAGCCTAATAAAGCGTAAATCACATGTAAAAATCAGATTCTAGATCGAGCGAAAGCGAGTAAAAAAGCTTTATGAGCGAAGCGAATTCATTCTTGCTTTTGATTTTTAGAATTCAAGAAAGAATTAACTAAAAAATTGCCCCAACGAATCGAGCGAAAGCGAGATTCAATAGAGTTTGAGCGTAGCGAAAACATAGGGCAATTTTTTCACTCCCTGGGCTTTTAATTATTTTTAATGTTTTTAAATGCTTTTAGATATCCTGAAAGCCTTTATTTAAAAGCTTTACAGGTTCTATTAAACTAGGTTTGTCGACCCTTAAAACTAGGTTTGTCGACCCTTAAAACTAGGTTTGTCGACCCTTAAAACTAGGTTTGTCGACCTTAAAACTAGGTTTGTCGACCTTTTACTTCTTTAATATTAAGTTTGTTCTTAAAACAATCACTAAACTAAGGTTTATTAGCCTAAAAGCCTTTAAAGGTGGTGAAATTATATTAGTCTTAAAGGGTATTAAAACTAGGTTTATCGACCTAGTAAAAAGAGAATTGCCAAAACAATTTGAATAGTCTATCTTACGACCTAGTTGTTAAGATAATAAATAGAGAAATGTCAAAATTAATTGTTAAAGACAATGCTTTAGTTCAAGCAAGTTATACACTTGATACGGTAGAACAACGCTTAATTTTACTTGCGATAGCAGAAGCCAGAGAAACTGGACATGGGATTACAGAAAATAGCCTCCTTGAAGTTCATGCAAGTAGTTATATAAATACTTTTAATGTTGAAAAACATACTGCTTATAAAGTTCTGAGAGATGCATCTAAAAGTTTATTTGACCGTTATGTCACTTATCATGACATTAGCCCTAAAACGGGGAAAGACCGCAGTTTTCACTGTCGTTGGGTAGATAAAATTGGTTATGAACCAAATTCAGGGATTGTTTTTTTACGCTTCACTCAAGACATAGTTCCTCTTATTACTCGCTTAGAAGAAAACTTTACTAAGTATGAATTACAGCAAGTCGCTAAATTAACCAGTACTTATGCAATTCGTTTGTATGAATTGTTAATTCAATGGAGATCCGCAGGAAAGACTCCTGTTTTTGATTTACAAACATTTAGACAGCAACTAGGCGTTGAAGTTAATCAGTATAAGACTATGAGTAACTTCAAAAGTTATGTTCTAGATTTTGCTATTAAACAAGTTAATGAACTAACAGATATAACTGCTAAATACGAACAACATAAAACAGGTCGAATCATTTCAGGATTTTCTTTTAAACTAACCCAGAAAAAAACTAAAACACAAAATACAAAGGTTGATTTCCCTAAATTAACTGATGCACAACGTCACTTGTTTGCTAACAAACTATCAGAACTCCCAGAAGTAAGTAGCAACTATTCTCAAGGAACTGAAAGCTATCCTGAATTTGCTGTAAGGCTTGCTGAGATGCTCAAAGATTCAGAAAAAGTAAAGGAATTTATTCCATTCCTTGAAAAAGTAGGTTTTAAAGCTGCATAAAAATCGAGCTTGATCATTTGTCTATTAGACAGTCTAATAGACATCAACTTTTGACAAGATTAGGCATAGTTTTACACCATGAAAAGCCTTTCAGTTCTTGAATTATCCAAACTTTACAACATCAATAGACAAACGATTTACAACCATATAAATAAAGGAATTTTAAGTAAAAATTCTGATAATAAAATTGATTTTTCTGAAGCTATCCGTGTATTTGGGGAGCCTGCTAAAAAACAGGATGTAAAAGAACCTGTAAAAATAGACAGTCCAAATTCGGCAGAAGTTTTACTGCTTAGACAACAAATAGACATGCTGAAAAATCAGCTTGATGATGCCAAAGATCGGGAATCTTTCTATCAAAACCAAATTGAAACGATGCAACGTCTATTAGAAGCCCCAAAACCTAATATGACTACGTTTACCGATCAAGAACCAGTGCAACACAGCATGGCCAAAACAGATCCCGAACTGGACACAGCAGAAGCTAAACATGACGGATTGACTACTCCGGAGCAGACAGAAAATAAGCGTATTCCTGTACCGGAGCATGTTGAACCGGAGCAACCGAAAAGAGGCTTCTGGAGCCGGTTTTTCTTGCCGAATGGCTAATAGCACTATTCAACTGAGCTAATCAAAGTTGTGAAACATTGATCAAGTAATAGGCGTGGAACGTGACAAATCATAAAAAAAGCCCGGTCATGGAAACTCGGGCTATCAACTAGGAACTACAGCGTTGAATTATAAGGATAATTATACAGCATTTCGTATAACGCGTATTATGTTAATTTTAGGAAATCTTAAATTTCTACTTAAAATTTTATTTTTGAAAAATCGATCTTGTACCCAGCTTGATTTAAAGAATGTGCAATACCTATACGCCAATTATGTGCATTTGCATCAGTGTATACAACGCCACTTACATCACCAGGAAGCTCAATATTTTCTTCTTTCTTAACTAGGCAAACAACTCTTTCTCGACCATATAATCCTGTTAAAAACCCATGCTCAAAAACTACATTCTGTCGTGCTCTGTATTTAAGATCAGGTTCTTGTACTGCTTTACCTTCATCATCTGGAGTATATAAAATAATACCAAAACCGATATTCTTATCATTTATATGTTTTTCTAACTTTTCAATTATTGTTAGACTCCCATCATGTTGCTCACGCAGGACTAAGGGTTCTATTCCTAAAGAATACAGAAAAGTTTTTACATCAGATAATAAGTGATCATCATGTCCATGAACTATAAAGACTTTTGTTAAATCAATACTATCTTTACTAGATTGAGTTGAACTTTGAATCGTAGACCTACTACCCTTTGCCATCGTTATAAACTGATCTGTGATATTTTCAAGTTTTACAATTGCTGAGTAAAGATGGTTAGGTACATAGACAGCAAATACTCCTGAGGCTGCATAGCTAGCTTGCCTTTGCTCATGTCTGATTCTTTCTTGATTTACAAGAATATTTGAAGGTTCATCACTTTTATAAATATTAATTTTATTAATACTTTCTATAGGATAAGTCTGACCATTAAATACAATCGGCTGGCCTAACTCATATGGATCAACAAACCTAGAAACTACATCCCTTACATCCGTCAAATCAGTCTTGATTTCATGATCAATTTCTTTTTTCTTAGAGTTATTTATATATTCTAAGATAACATGATAGTACATTTACAACGATCCATAATGGGTTAAATAACTCGCACAAGTGAAGTGCAATACATTGTTTTTTAATATTTATTACAAAAATATACTTAAGTAAACAACCACTGATTAAAGTTTAAAGTAGACCATCCCCCCATAGGAGTCATAGGGCGCATAGGTCTCATGGGAGTCATAGGACGCATAGGTCTCATAGGACGCATAGGTCTCATCGGTCTCATGGGAGTCATAGGGCGCATTGTTCCTTGAGGGGAAGTCCCCATTATCCACGCAACAACTTTGCCATTTGTATCTAATAACGTTCCACTATTAAATGCTCCTAACCAATTAAGATTATCAGCAGAAAAAAAATGATTATTAGTATGAAAGGCTATCCAATCCATATTGGTATTAAATAGATGATTACCGTTCAACCAACCAACTAGATCACAATTTTTATCTATAATTGCTTGCATAACAGTCCTTTATTTATCAGCTTTTCTAGAGTGATGCGTTAATTGCATTGTAGGTAACATAAGTTTAGGTAAATTTAATCTCTCACAGATACTACTAAGATACTCTCGCCAATAAGGCCAAACATGAATTGTTGAATTCTTTAAAGCAAACTCATCTATACATTCTTGTGGTAAATCTTTTTTCAAAGAGTATTCAAGCACATACTCAACATCAATATTACTTAATAACTCGTGACTTTGACTCTCTTTCCACTCTACGCCAAAATCAATATATATTCTTACTAAGCGAGCTTTATCTTCGGCATCAGATAGAACCACTGATTTTTTAACACGATGCTTTAGGTTTATTGACGCTTCTTCATAATCACTAAGTAATGGATCCCCACCTAAGTGTTGTGCTACAGAACTATTAATAAATATATTTTTAATTTCTAGATTACTGATAGCAGATTGTAAGTTATGGCTGATTTTGCTCATACTGCAATTCTCGTAAATGTATTATTTTGTTCAATTTCAGATACTGATATAAGTCTTAAATCATGTTTATGGTATTCGTTGATATTTTGACTACTTTCAATAGAATCATATGAAGCACTATATTCATTATTTTTTATAACTTTTAACCTTCTTCTTTTTAACGAAGACTGTAGAGATCTAATAACTTTCAAATCACTAAATGTGCTTCTATTCATATGAGAAAGCCTCAACAATGTATCCATCGCCTCACTTTGCATAACATCGTTATTCTCATACTTAGAAAAGGCTGTTGGCCCGCCTCCAAAGAGACGATATGCATCAGTTTGATCAATATCTAAATCTTTTCGAATTTGTTTAATCTCTTCCGCAGATAAAAGTCCATCATGAGCTTTCTTTGCAGCCAATACTGCTCGTCTATGATCTTTAATCATTGATGTGATACTAGGCTGTACACCACAAACATCACACTCAAGAAAGTCTTCTCTGACATTTAAAACTGTATTTTTATAAGATATCTCTCTAATGCGGCTTTTTTGAGTCAAAGATCCTTCACCGCACGCATTGCAGCAAGAATTAATAATTGACATTGAACACTCCACACACCTTTACACAGGTATTAAAAAACTTCATAACCAACTATTAGTCATGAAGTGAACAGATGAGTACAACAGATCCCGTTTCACTAAGGGCAAATTTCAAATAGACCTTAATGGGAAACTCCTTTGCTAGTTCGGCTCTCCAATAAGGTAAATTGAAGACATATACATCACAAGCGAGCCACCGTTTAGGCCGACTAGTCATACAAAGTTCCGATTTATAAAAATGACTTGCAGAACTCAAAGCAGTTTCAAAAACATGCTTCAGTCTAAGGTCAACAGTTAGACCTGCCTCGGATAGAATAACTCCATCATGCAAATCTAATAGCTCATACCAGTCATCACGGGAATCCGTTGTCACAAAATTAAAGAATAAATCCTCATCATCTTCAGATTTGAGGTCCTTAATCTTTTCTAATAATGCCGTTCTATCGTACAGGGGGACATTATTAGACAACTCTCTTAAAGGAGAGTCCGTGGCTAGCGTAGCTAACTGCGCTTCTTCCACATCTTTAAATTGGCTTTTGATTATATTATTTACCATAATGGTAAGTCCATACCTGCAAGATGGCATTAAAAAATAAATTTATCAAGTAATTTTATTTTATGTAATGCTAGGATTTTTAAATTAAAGAAATTCTATAAGGCCCATTAGGAATACACAAGATCTAAAATCAGGCAGTGCGACAATATTTGACACCAATTTTAAAAATTATTAAAAAAAACAAACAAATAACAAAATAAAATGTTTCAGAACTGATCAATTAATAGTCGATCTATTGTAGAATTATGAATTAGTTCCTCTTTTAGGGATCATTATTTAACATAAAATCTCTTACACGAAATCCAGATTCAAGACATAAAAAAGCCCGACATCCTGTCGGGCTTTTTCGTATTGGTTCGCTTGGCATAACTCCTGTCGTGCCGCCGATCCTTGTGCGATTATTTATTTTTATTCTGCGGAACATCCTGTTCTCTTATGACTTCATGATATTGAATACAGGGGATTGTGAACATCCGCAAAATCCCTAAATCCATGTGCGCTCAGGCGTACAAAATTGGTTATTTTTTATCCCGAGAGTTGTCCGCAGAAATTGGGGATAATTTAAGCCATAGCTGGCTTGATAACGTAGAGAAAAATGACAATTTGATTAAATATTGATCAATTTTATTTGCAAGAAGTATCAAAACTGCTCATAAAAAAGCCGACTTGTTTCCAAGCCGGCTTTTCGACATCATCGAGCATTTTATTTATAGCATAAGTTTTTGATTTTTATAAGTTTCAATGTATGCGTTTCGTATAACCTCTATTATGTTAAATAGACTCAAAAATAGTGGAAGTTTTGCTATAGTTACTCTATTGATTAGCATTCCAAGCTTTTAATAAACGCCAAATATTTTGATCTACAGCTTTCCAATCTTTTAATGATTCATAAGGCATTCTCCATTCAATATTCACGTTAGGATAGAGAGGTGTTTCAGATTTTGTGGTTATTACGATTTGGTCTGTAAGATTACGATTAATTGTCATTAAAAATTCAGAATGGTATGGATCTGATGCATGACCTAAACAATGATAAGAAATATCAGAATCCAAATTTATTGAATAGCATTCTAAATCAAATTTTTTAAATGAATCTTCATATTTTACAAATTTATGTGATGTTAAATAGTTTATCCATTCTCTTGGTGTTCGTTTATATTTAAAAGATATGGGATCAAGTGTACTGAAATTTTGTAGATGCACTTTTACTTGATCTTGATAACTCCTATCATAAAAGTTATTAATTTTTATATTCTTAGCATTATTCAAAAGTAGATTAAATTGCATAGGCTTTTGAAAATCGGCAACGTTCTCAATTTTATCATCGTCATTTAGTATTTCTACTGTAGGAATGAAGTTAATAGGAAACTGCCCAAGAAAAGGGTTACTTAAAACTATGCCTTGCTCAATATTCTTTTTACCACCTACAACTGTTTTTATAATTAAATCCGATGAAATCCCCCAAGTCACTAAATCCCCTGATTTTGATATATCTTTATAATATTCAATATCCGATTTTTCTGATAAAGATTTAGACCTAGGTTCTGAAGAGTCAGTACATCCACATATAGCAGTAAAATGTATTATAATAATAAAAGTTCTGATGGCATTCATAATGAAAGTCTTCTATTTATTAAATTTCCCTAAAATTAACATAATACCAATTATACGAAATTCTGTATAATTATCCTTATAATTCAAAGCTATAGTTTCTAGTTTATAGCCCGAGCATCCCTGTTCGGGATTTTTCACGTTTAGCGATCAATAATCAATGGATACCATTGAAACCTTTTAGGTCTTCTGTTTTCTCAAAAATAAAGTCTCTACGATCTAGGATTAGACAGTTTTTATTGTGTCGTCTGATTGATCTTGTGGCTTTGCTAATATCATGGCAATCCCAAGATTTGTCGGCTCCTGTCATGGCCGTAATTGGATGGGCTTCTTGTGCAATATAAATTAGTGCAACCACCATTTGCCTGCCATTTTCATAGCGTTTACGTGCAAATACGATATGGTGAGCAATTTTTAAAAACTGAACTGTCGATTTATTTAAACGTTCTTGGACAGACATAACTTATCTCCAAAGCATAAGCTATTATAACAACTAAATCACAACTAATTAACAATTATTTTTTCTTTTATGTTAACCAGACGATTTAAAAACGACTCCAAAAAACCCTTTTCTCTGGTTCTGACTCAAAGTGGATGATTTTTTGAGTTAAAAACAGGATATTTTAAATAGTGAATTACCCCCACTATAAGCCTAGTTAGATTCTTTTAGCTCACAAAGCTCGGCTTAAAAAATGAGTTTAAGTAACTGATCTAAATAAATAAAATGGGATAGTAATGAATTTTAGGCTAGACGCTAAAAAAAATAGAATCTAAAATTCATCACTAATCATCTAAAGTATTGATTTATAATTACTATCTTGCTTTTTTCTCAAAAATCTAAAATTCATTACTAATCGTCTAAATTATTGATTTATAATTATTATCTTGTTTTTATCGAAGCTAAAAAAATCTAGAAGTCGAATTATCTTTTACAATACAAGAGAAAGTTCTGCATTCAGCTTGGCAGTTGCAATATCAGGTTCTGTCACGTTAAGGAATTAAAGATCAAATAATTCGGTTAAGTCCCTATCAGAAGTATTTCCATGAAAAAATTCAGTACAAGTGAGCATCTCAAAAAAATGGATCGCAAGGATTGGGCAACAGCTCAATCGATTACGACCTTCGGCATGAGTCCCAAAGAAAAAAGGGCCCATAAAAAAAGATCCTGGGAACGCTTTGAACGGATCCAGTCTGGAGAAACTACACTGGAAGATGAAGAGGCTGTTCTGCTGATGCAATGGCGCGCCTTAAACAATCTGCCTAAAAACCAGAACTAAAATCATTATCCTGATCATGATTCCTTATTTTGTCAGGGGTTACTGCCTTGTCTCTCATTTGCAAAGGCACACGTTCGATGACCTGCCGCTGCATGAATGCCAATTCTTCATCAATAGAGGCTATCTGAATAACTGAATTCTTTAACCGTTGGCCCAGATCACTTAAGTATTCAAATTTCTCAAGTCGATCGAAGGATTCGGTATTCAAAAGATCGATATAAGTCTGTAAATCATGCTGAATCAGCCTAAAAGGTTCGGTCGTTTGATGATCTTGCAATAAGGCTTGCTGCATTTTTTGTTGTAAAAACAATAATTTTTCTTGAGCATACCAACGCTGCCGTGTCCGTGGTGTTTCAGCTTGCGTGCTCAATTCTTCAATCTCTTGACGATTTTTTAATTCAGCCTCGTAAAATGGGCGATACAACTCATAATGATTTTCAGCACGTAACTGGTTAATTTCAGCAGTCATTCTTTCCCGTTCGGCCACTAATTCCGGCTCTTTCTCACGCGCAAAACGGACCGCCTTATTCATCACAGGAACATCCTTCAGCTGTGTGCCATGCTTCTTGTTGTACTCCTTGTTGGATAAACAGCTGACCAAGCTAGGAACTTCCACCTGAATTCCCTTGATTTCCACCATCTTGGTCGGGGCATAACGCATGAGACTGTCATTAATCAGCTCTTCAGTCTTCTGCCGATACAGCTGTAACTGCGCCTTTCCCATACCTAACACATCAGCTGTCAGCTTCTGCGCCCCACCTTTCTGTGGATCCTTTGGGTTATAACGCTTAAAAAACTGTTCTGCGGTCCGGTCGATGCCATCAACATGTCGTTCACTATACATAAAATGCAAATGCGGTTGCTCTTGCCCACCCAACGATCCAACATGATTATGAATGGCACAGGTAAAGGGATAGCTATAGCGGTCTGCGAACTCAGCAATAAACGCCTCGGCCAATTCAATCCGCTGTGCCTGATTCAACTCTTTGGGCAAGGCCACCACCAAACTGGAACAGGTACGGCCATTACTACGTTCATAAATATCTGCAGCGTCCCAAAACTCAGCCGGCTTTCCTTCAGCAAAATTTGGCAGATTGCCGGATCTCACAAACTCGATCTGTTCTGAGGCACTTTCTTTATAATTTTTAAAGTGCGAAGTCCGGGTAATGTAGTGAAACCGGTTCTTGGCCGTGGCAGCATTTTTTACTTTCCCCGATCGGGTTTTCACGGCCTTTTTGCTTGTGTGTTCCAGGTTGCAATAGAACATAATCCCACCTTCAAATTCACGGAGCCTCGCAGAGCCTGCGGAGCACGAGGAGAAGTGTTTTTAATTCGATATAATTGCGTAGTAATTATATCGAATTAAAAACACGGAAACGAGCTTAAGA
>NZ_VOZH01000061.1:0-10666 GCF_013419875.1 Acinetobacter sp. YH12049
TTTGGTAGTGTTTCAAAAAGTATGCTGAAGAAAAAGCCGATTGGATTTTGATAAAATAGAGAAATGCAAATAACTCTAGCAATCAAATGTCCAACCTGCCTCAGTGATAGTATAAAGAAAAATGGTATCAAAGTAGATGGGAAACAAAACTATCAGTGCAAAGACTGTAAACGTCAGTTTATTGGTGATCATGCACTGAGCTATCTAGGATGTAAGTCAGGTATTACTCGTAAAATATTACAGTTGATGGTCAGAGGCAGCGGTATACGAGATATTGCTGAAGTTGAGCGCATCAGTATCGGTAAAGTTTTACGTACTTTAACTGAATCAACCTATGAAATTCAGCCTCAGCAAAGTCATTATGAATCTCTCGAAGTAGATGAGTTCTGGAATTTTGTTGGAAATAAAAAGAATAAACAATGGCTTATTTTTGTTCAAAAGTCATATTTTACCTCGGAGAAACCGGACATTTTTATTGGTGAGAATATAGACACTTTAAATGGGTTCTAACACTCTCGTTTCGTATAACAGCCATTATGTTAAATGAATGATAATTGACATTTTGTTCATTAATACTGATATGCAACGAATTTTATTATATGTCACCCCTCAATTACAAATATAAATGACTGCTCGTCTAATCATCTCCATTACACAATTAAATGTTAAAATGCATAGCTACTTCATCTAAGATAAAATATATGTATCCAAATCTACAGCACAGCTTCGAAAACAGCGTCATTCTCGTTGTAGAAGATGATTATGATATTGGTGACATTCTTGAAAAATACATAAAAAATGAAAACATGCAGGTCATCCGTGCATTGGATGGACAACAAGCTTTAGAGTGCCTAAAAGCCAACTCTATCGACCTGATTCTCCTTGATATTAAATTACCCAAACTAAATGGCTGGGAAATTCTACAAATCATCCGTCAAACAAGTCATTTACCTGTCATTATGCTGACTGCCTTAGATGATCAAGTGAATAAGATCATGGGGCTAAAAATGGGTGCTGATGACTTTATTATTAAGCCATTTAACCCAAACGAAGTGATTGCACGAATACAAGCCGTACTTAGACGAAGTACAAGCCAAAATATGGAAATAACTAATATTATTCGTTATAGAAATATTGAAATTAATCCAGATCATCATCAAGTTTACATTTCAAATGGTCAAAGAAATCAGTTGCTCAACCTTACGTTAACTGAGTATAAGATACTGTTTTTGATGGCAAAAACACCGAATAAAGTCTTTACACGTAATGAATTGATCCAAAACTGTATGCCTGAAAGTGATGCTTTAGATCGCACTGTAGATAGCCATATCAGCAAATTACGCAAAAAACTTGAAGAAAATGATGTAAATGGCTTATTAATCAATGTCCGTGGCGTGGGGTATCGCTTAGATCAAAATCATGAAATTTAACTTTTTTAAAAATTCTGTTGGAATTAACTTCCAGTTTATTATCATGATGAGCCTATTCAATTTAGGCATTACGCTGTTATCTTTCATGATTGGCTATTTTGTTTATAGCTGGGCGATAAAAATAGGTTTTCTAAATACACAAGTTATTAATTCAAATGAATTTTCAGTTACCTCCGTTGACTTTATCTGGCTGTTTTTAGTGCTATTAACAGGCTTTTTTCTTTCTACTATCCTCGCCTTTAAATATGGAAAACGCTATACACAGCCAATTAGTGATTTAGCAGATGTTATTCAACAAATTCAACAAGGCAATTTAGCACTCAGAATTAAACAGCCACATCATGATATTCCACATGAAATCAAGTCTCTTATTGAGAACTTCAATGAAATGGCAAACCAACTTGAAGTATCAGTTAAGAATTCAACTGTTTGGAATGCTGCAATTGCACATGAATTACGAACACCTGTGACAATATTACAAGGTCGCTTGCAAGGTATTGTCGATGGTATATTTATTGCCGATAAAGCTTTACACCTAAGCTTATTGAACCAAGTCGAAGGCTTATCTTACCTTGTGGAAGATTTACGGACACTGACACTTATTGAAAATAAACAATTACGATTAGAACTAGAAAAGACCAATTTAAAAAATAGTATTGAAAAATGTCTGCAGATGTTTAATGAACGGTTTCATGTTAAAGGTTTAACTATTGTTTTAAATTTGACGGATAAATTGGTTTGCGTTGATATAAGAAGGATGGAACAGGTCTTTATTGCATTGTTCTCTAACTTTCTAAGATATTCGAATGCTGGAAAAATAAATATTACATCTGTAACCACAGCAGAACATTGGGTATTGACGTTTGAAGATGAAGGTCCTGGTATTGATGAATCGCATCTTAAACACCTGTTCAAACCCTTCTATCGACTGGAAGACTCTAGATCATGTCTAGATGGCGGTACTGGATTAGGCTTGGCAGTGATTGATGCAATTATTGAAGCACACCAAGGTCATATTTATTATTCTAAATCCAAAAACTTAGGTGGCAGCTGTTTTACTATTCAACTAAATCGTAAGACATCAACTCATTTATAATGTGTTAAGTTCAGATTAATACGGCTTAATTTAAACCATAAATTTAAGATAAATTGATGTCTGAACTTAACCATTCTGTTTGATGATCCTCAAATAAATTTCATCACAATGAATTCTCATCTCGATATTTAGCTAGCATAAAAAATACCACAATGGAGAGTATCCCGATGATAATCCCTGCTGTTAATAATAAATTAACATGAGCTGAACTGAAGGCAATTTTACCTGCGTTAATCAATGCTGTACCTTGTTCAACGGGTAACTGGCTCGCCACTAAATAGGTATCACCAATCGAAAGTCTGGCTTTTTCTGCTAAAACAGCAGTTAAATCTGACGGCACTTGAAGATGACTGCCAAATATATAGGCCATGAAAACACCAAATAAAGTAATACCTAGTCCTGTACCCAGTTCATAACCTGTACTTTCAAGTGAACCTGCCGCACCGCCCTTTTCTGCAGGTACTGAGCCCATGATCGCAATGGATGAAGCTGTTAAACCAATACTCAGTGTTAATCCAATCGAAGCTAAAATAAAGGGAACGATGATTCCCGGATGATGAAAATCTGAATAACTCAAACTGACCAACGCAATTGCTGCCAATATTAATGACATGGTCGCAACCAGACGGAGTCCAAATTTATTGGATAAAAAACCAGCAATAGGCCTGCCAATAGCGGCCGCAACCATAATCGGAACCATAAAAAGACCGGCTTGCAGCGGTGTTAAACGAATGACATATTGCAGCTCCATTGCCAAAGTTAACTCAACCCCTGCCAAAGCGCCTGCAGCAACCATTGCCATAATAATGCCGGCTAAAATAGCAGGACGTGAAAATAGCGAAAGATCTAGCATCGGCTGAGGAGAATTCAGCTGTTTGCGTACAAATATGGTTAATAAGCCGATAGATAAAACGACCAAAGGCAAGACAATCAACAACGACTGTTTACCGCCTAAGCCTGCTTTTAGTGCATATACAAACGAAATCAAACCGACAATCAGCAATAGCGCTTGACCAAATGCCCAATGTCCAGGGGTTATAGCTTCTTTTCGGGACAATAAGAAATAGCACATTGGTGCGACAACCAGCATGATTGGGACGTTAATCAGGAAAACTGAACCCCACCAGAAATATTCTAACAATCCCCCACCAATGAGCGGTCCAATGGCGGCACCGGCTGATCCGATTGTGCCCCAAATACCCAGCGCAATGGCACGTTCGCGACTGTCTTCGAAGGTTCTGCGAATAATACCCAATACACAGGGCATAATCATGGCACCGCCTAATGCTAATAAAGCACGTGCGGCAATCAGCATAGAAGCCGTTTGGGAAAATGCCGCAAGGACTGAGGCAATTCCAAATATAACCAAGCCAATCAGCAGAATCTTACGATTGCCGACACGATCAGCCAAAGTTCCCATCGGAACTAAAAGTCCAGCCATAAGTAATGGATAAATATCAATAATCCATAAGACTTGGTTACTTGTGGCACTCAGCGATTGGGTTAATGAGGGAACCGCAACATGCAGTACAGTCATATCAATCACAATCGGCAGAAATGCAAGCACGACAGCGAGCAATATCCACCAGCGTTTCGGATCAAGATTGGTAGCTTTCATGATTAAACCTATATTGATGGTTTATTAAATCAATTCTGAAATAAAGATGTAAATGAAAGATTTGTTGTGGGCTAAACTCGTTAACCCACAGCTTTTATTCTCAGTTTTGATGCTTAATGTGCCGCTTTACGTTTCGAGAATTTCTCAACCATGCTCATGACGACAATAAAGAAAATCGGTACAAAAATAACAGCTAGAATTGTTGCGCTGATCATGCCGCCAAAGACGCCTGTACCAATCGCTTTTTGAGTTTCAGAACTAGCGCCACTGGCAATGACTAAAGGAATAACGCCACAGGTAAATGCCAAAGATGTCATTAGGATTGGACGTAAGCGCAATTTAGCGGCTGCAACGGTTGCCTCCACTAAACCCATTCCTTCTTCTCTTAGTGCTTTTGCAAACTCAACAATCAAAATAGCATTCTTTGCAGATAGACCAATAATCGTGATCATGCCGACCTTAAAGAAAATATCATTTGGCATACCACGTAACATTACTGCTAAAAAGGCGCCAATCAACCCTAGAGGGACAACTAGCATCACAGAGAATGGAATTGACCAGCTTTCATAAAGCGCTGCCAAGACAAGGAAAACGACTAACATCGACAACAGTAATAAAAACAAGGTTTGTGATTCCGACTGTTTTTCTTCTAGAGAAATCCCAGTCCACTCATAACCCACACCTTTCGGAAGTTGTTCAATCAAATTTTCCATCTCAGTCATGGCTTGTCCTGAAGATATACCTGCTGCTGGACTGCCAGAAATACTCAATGATGGACGACCGTTGTAACGATTGTATTGTTGTGGGGAATGTTGCCAAATTGGAGTAATTATTTCAGACATTGAAACCAATTTACCGCTTTGACTGTTCACCTTAATCTGAAGAATATCTTCAATACTCATGCGTGATTTGGCATCAAGTTGCACAATGACTTGCTGCATACGGTCATGATTTGGAAAATCATTGATATACATCGAACCCATTGAGGTTGAAATAATATCGGTCACATCACTGAAATTAACACCTAATGCCTGCAATTTATCTCTATCAATTTTAAGCTGTACAGAACTGCCATCTGGCAAACCTTCAGGATAGACCTCCGCCACGATTTTACTTTGTGCTGCTAATGCTAAAAGCTGATCTTGTGCTTCTCTTAAAGCAGGCATGCCAATATTGCCACGATCTAATAATCTCAGTGAAAAACCAGATGAGTTACCCAATTCATCAATTGCTGGTGGTAACACAGACATGGTTTGACCTTCTGAACTTTCAGCCATCGCTATATTGGCATTATTCACGACTTCTTGTGCCGTAATAGTACGCTCTTCGAATGGCAATAGATTGGTAAAATACATCGCTGTATTCTGACCAGATCCACTAAAACCAAAACCTAAGACCGCCATATTGTCTTTAATCCCCGTTTCTTGGTCTAAATAATTTTGAAACTCAGCAACGACTTTACGGGTACGTTCTTGAGTTGCATCCGCAGGAAGTTGAATCGAAGTCATAAACCACCCCTGATCTTCTTCTGGCATAAACGCAGTCGGAACGTGTTTAAAACTAAAAATCAGCACAATGACAATGCCTAAGAAACATAACATTGCGAGGGTTTTATGTTTAATTACTTTAAATAAACTGCGTTCATAGCGATTGTTCAGCTTCTCAAAACTGCGATCAAACGATGCAAAAACACCCTTTTTCTGATGGTCTTGATCAATCGGTTTTAACATCGTTGCACATAACGCAGGGGTTAATGTCAGTGCAAGGAAAGCTGAGAATAAAATTGAAACCGACATGGTAATGGTGAACTGACGATAGATAATCCCCACTGAGCCTGACGCCAATGCCATCGGCAAGAATACAGCGGCTAACACTAAGGTGATGCCAATAATCGGATTGGTAATTTCCTTCATGGCTTTAGATGTGGCTTCAACTGGAGATAAGCCTTCTGTCGCCATAATGCGTTCAACATTCTCAATGACCACAATCGCATCATCGACAATAATCCCGATCGCAAGCACCATACCGAACATGGTCAGCACATTAATCGAAAAACCAGCAAGCAGCATGACTGAGAATGTGCCAAGCAATGCAATCGGTGCAACAATCGCCGGAATTAAGGTGTATCGAACATTGTGTAAAAAGATAAACATGACAATAAAAACTAATGCCATAGCTTCAAGCAATGTCATGATTACTTTTTCAATCGAGATTTTTACAAAAGGTGCAGTGTCGTAAGGTATAGAGAATTTCATACCATCAGGCAGTGCTGAACCTAACTGTTCAATTTTCGCTTTAACACCTTCTGCAGTCTTGACAGCGTTGGCACCAGGACTCATTTGTATCGCCACAGCTGTAGAGGCTTTGCCATTTTCTAAAATCGCAAAGTTATACATCTGTGCCCCGATTTCGACACGAGCGACATCCGACAGTCGAACATTGGCGCCATTTTGTTGAGCACGTAAACTAATTTTCTTGAATTGCTCTACAGTTTCTAATTGACCTTGAGCAGTTAAAGGAATAGTAATTTGTTGCCCCGTCAAAGCAGGAACATCACCAATACGACCTGGTGATATCGGCAAGTTTTGGTTTTGGATGGCTGTATTCACATCTTGAATACTCAATCCATAAGAAACCAAACGATCTGGATCGACCCAAATCCGCATGGCTTTTTCAGCACCAAAATTTTGGACTTTACCAACACCGTCAACCCGCTTTAATTCTTCAATCACATAGCGAGTCATATAGTCACTGACATCAATTTCACTATATTTGCCATTCGGTGAACTTAAGCCCACCATCATTAAAAAACCAGACGACGCAGCATCGACCATCAGCCCTTGTTGTCGCACTGTTTGAGGTAAGCGTGACTCAATGGCTTTAATTTTGTTTTGCACATCAATTTGTGCAAGTTCTACATCTGTACCTGGTTTAAATGTTGCGGTGATTGTTGCTGTTCCAGAACTATCTGAACTTGAACTGTAATAAAGTAAGTTTTTGACACCTGACATTTCCCGCTCAATCAAGGTCACAACACTATCATTCAATGTTTTTGGCGTAGCACCTGGATAGATTGCCGTAATACTAATCTGTGGTGGCGCAACACTTGGGAATCGTGCAATAGGTAACTTGGGGATGCTTAGTACACCCAACAGAATAATAAATAAAGCAATCACCCATGCAAAAATAGGACGCCTAATGAAAAATTGGGACATTATTGCTGTCCTCCATTTTCCTTAATATTTGTAGGTTGCCACTGCTTAATTTTTAATTTTTGCTCAGGCTGTATACGATCAGCCCCTTCAACAATGACTTTCTCACCTGCTTGTAACCCTTGTTTGATCACATAGTTATTTTGATAACGTTGACCAAGCTGAACAGGCTTGCTTTGCGCTAAACCTTTTTGATTAACAATCGTAACATTGGCTTTACCACTAATATCATGTTGAATCGCTTGTTCTGGAACTAGGAGCGCATTTTCAACTTGAGCTCGGCTCATATTGACTCGAACATACATGCCTGGCAAAAGTTTTTGATTTTCATTATTGGCTAAAATACGGATTGTGACATCACCCGTATCAGGATCAACTTTAGTATCCGAAAATAGGATTTCACCTGTAACGTTATAAGGTTTACCCTGACTATTTAGGATTTCAACCGTATGTTTGGTATTTGACACGTCACCTTGCTGTAAAGCTTCCTGTAGTTTTTCATAATCACTAATTGATTGCTTTACATCAACATAGACTTTATTAATCTGTTGTATTACGGCCATTGCATTAGTATCACCTTGACCAACTAATGCACCCTCAGTCACTAAGATTTCACCAATCGTTCCCGAGATAGGGGCTGTAACAGTCGCATATTTAAGATTAAGTTGTTGTCTGCTTAACATGGCTTGCATTTGCGCCACATCGGCTTTTGCTTTTTGATAATCTGCTTCGGTATTGTTGTATTCCTGCTGACTAACCGCATTTACTTTTACTAATTCAGTGTAGCGTTTTAACAGCACCTGCAAACGTGTCACCTCAGCTTGTGCACGGTTTAAAGTGGCTTGATTGCTTTTTACATCTGCCTGAAATATTTCAGAATTCAATTTAAAAAGCGGTTGACCTGCTTGCACATAAGAGCCTTGCTTAAAAAGTACTTTATCAACAATTCCACCTACTTGCGGGCGAATTTCAGCAATACGGTAAGCGACAACACGGCCTGGAAGATTTTCAATTAAATTCATGGAATGCGGTAATACCGTGATGGTACTGACAACCGCTGGTGGCATTTCTGTTGGGGACTGTTCAGCATCTTTGGCTTGTGTACAGCCGATTAAAAGTACAGTTGTAATAAGTATTGAACCTATTAAATGATAATGTGTTGACATGCTTTTTCAGAGGGGGGGTTTTAGATACTACTATTTTGAAATAGCAGTGTTTATGAATTGCTGATGTTGTGTGGAGATTGTGTGGAGATTGTGTGGAGAGATTAAAAGATTTATTTTTTAATGACACGCTTAAACAGCGTGGCTTGTAAATTAGTATAAATAATTTTGTTGTTCTACAATTTTGATCGTATCTTAGTTTTTTCTCATAGTTCATGAACTTTAAAATTCTAAACCAAGACTAATATTTATATAAGCAATTGAAAATACAATACATAGTTTCTTTATACACTTATGAAGTGAACTTTAGGTGAACATAAGTTAAATAGAAATTTTTAATTAGTTCAGCACAAACGTACAATCTTTAAGGCCTATAACTCGATACCGTTCTCTCTTTGATGTTTATTGCTATCTAATTGAGTGAACTCTGTGGAAATATTTCTTTATACATTAAGCGTTATGTATAGCCCAGGCCCTGTAAATTTTATGGGGCTAAATTCTGGCCTTACAGGTCAATTAAAAAAGACTATAGGATTTTACCTAGGCATTGGTTTCGCCATGTTGATCTTATTCGTATTGTTTGGCTATATAGGTGAAGCTGTTATTCCACATGGATTGATTCATTATATTGCTTTAGCGGGTGCAATTTATACATTCTACTTGGCTATAAAAATGATTAGGGCGAATGTAGAAACAACTCAACAGCAAGAAAGCCATCTAACATTCTTAAATGGCTTATTTATTCAGTTATTAAATCCAAAAGCCATTCTCGTCATTCTACCTGTTACGACAATTATGTACCCTGCAGCCAAAATCACAGGAATCATGATCTTGATAGTTTCTTTACTGATTTCACTTGGTGCTGTTGGCGCACCATTCACCTATGCTCTGGTTGGAAAAGTATTAGGCAACAAAATTGCTAATCCTATCTGGTTTAATCGGCTAAATAAGCTGATGGGTATACTCTTGATTTTATCAGGGCTTTTTATGTTCAAAGATTTTCTTAATGGAATAAATCTGCTGTAGGACAAATTAGCCGTTCAAATCGAACGGCTATCTTTTAATATTTATCATTTTCCATTGAGTGGGAGTTAAACCAAATGTTTTTATAAAATGTCTGGTCATATGACTCTGATCAAAAAAGCCTGCATTTAAAGCAGCATTAACAATAGACTCCCCTTGAGCAAGGTAGAACTTAACTGTTTCTAAGCGACGCATGATCATATAACGGTGTGGGCTAGTTCCAAATAATAATCGGAAATCACGAGAAAGGCTCCAGCGGTCACGATCAGCATGTTTCTCTAAATCTGACAAACTTAAGTTTTCATGTGGATACGCCAAAATACACTCACGCGCTCTCTCTGCTGCCTTGTAGTCAAATTTTTTGTTTTGGTTAGATGAAGTATCTGAAATTTCACACAGTGTAGTTGCCAAATCAAATAGAGCATCTTCCTCTTCTAGGGTATCCATATAATTATTTATATTATTTAGAAAGCTATCCATTGCCCTAAACAGGCGAATATCATTACTTAAGCCATGTCTGATAAAAGGCAAAGGTTTACCCTTTAAAATGGTTTGGATCATCGCTGGTTCGATGTAAATCATTCTATAGCGATAGCCATCTAATGTTCCTGATTCACCATCATGCTTTTCATCCGGGTGTAGAACCATAGTCATGCCTGGCAAGCTATGTTGCAATGTACCTTTGTAATGAAAGTTTTGAACTCCGGAAAGAGTCCTGCCAATAGCATAAGTATCATGTCGGTGAGGTTTATAAGCATAATTGGAAAGAAATGCTTCAATTCTTTCTAATTTATGATTTTGAGTGGGGGATCTCACAATCCAATTATTTCCACTGGAGAAATCAGGCATAATTGATGGCCAATTTTTCGTAGATTCTATTGTAGATTATTTTTCACTTTTCCTAAAATTAACATAATACACGTTATACGTAATGCTTGATATTTCTCTTTAAATATCATTATATTAAAGCAAGCCGTTCTGAAATATAGGGCACCAGCAGAGCGGCTTTTTATTGATTATTCATGTTCCACGCTTAAAATTCGAACAGTGTTTCATGATTTTTATAAGTTAAACTAAATTTAGTTGCTAATCCCAATAAGCTATTCACTAACTTGTAAATATCG
>NZ_VOZH01000062.1:0-10161 GCF_013419875.1 Acinetobacter sp. YH12049
GCCTATTTAAGTGATGTGCTGAAAAGGTTGCCGACACATAAAGTGACTCAGATTGAAGAATTACTGCCACATCGCTGGAAATCCAACTCAAATTAAAAAATAGGCATGGGGTTCAGCGGACGCTTACGATCAATCACATACATGACAAATTCTTCAACATTGGGTTCAATCAACATCGCTTGCTGTTCTGCAAATTGCAATAATTTTTTTCCTAAGCCCTGAGCTTGCTCATTTGGATGAATTGCAAAATGACCAATTTCACAGCTCATCCCCTGCATTTGAATACCAATACACCCCTTGATCTGTGTATTTTCTGACTCCATCACATATAGATGAAAATCCTTTTTTTTGTAAGATTTGACTGAGTTGAGATACATTTATTCGATTTCCTCGAACAATATGATGTTCCGTGGTCCAACTCTTGGGATGATTTTCCCGATAGGCTATATTCATTAAGCTTTCAAGCTACTGAATATCGTCAAGTAAAGCTTTTCGTATATTCATATTTTTAGCTATTTATTTTCATGGGTCTATTTTACTGAAATAAAAAAACCAGACAATTGTCTGGTTTTTTTATGCAATTTGCTCATCAGTGTGACTTGCTAAAGCTATTCACCAACCGCATCGGAACAAAGCAGCGCTTTGTTATTTATCCACTGTGACTCGCTAACGCTATTCACTAACCGCGTTCGGAACAAAGCAACGCTTTGTTATTTATCTACTGTGACTCGCTAACGCTACTCACCAACCGCGTTCGGAACAAAGCAGCGCTTTGTTTCCTCACTTGGGTTCAATTGGGGCAAATGGTGCGACTACATCCGCATTTTGTGCGCGGTTACGCATGAAGTGATCCATAAGCACAATTGCCAACATCGCCTCTGCAATTGGTGTCGCACGAACACCGACACAAGGATCATGGCGACCTTTGGTCAACACATCTGTATCTTCACGATTAATCGTAATGGTTTTACCCGGCGTAGTAATGGAAGCTGTTGGTTTCAAGGCGATCGCAACACGAATGTCCTGACCACTCGAAATACCACCCAAAATGCCGCCAGCATGGTTTGCCAAGAAACCATCCGTAGTTAACTCATCACGGGTTTCATGACCAAACTGCTCGGCAACACCAAAGCCATCACCAATTTCAACACCTTTTACAGCGTTGATGGACATCATAGCATGTGCAATATCTGCATCTAAACGATCAAATACAGGCTCGCCCCAGCCAACTGGCACTTGTGTCGCAATAATTTCCAGTTTAGCGCCACAGCTCGTTCCTTGTTCACGAAGTGACGTTACTAGAGCTTCAAAACGTGGGACGGCATCTGCATCACCACAGAAAAATGGGTTATTCGGAACTTCATTCCAGTCCAATTTCTGTGCTTTTTCGGTACCAATTTGCGTTACATGACCACGAATTTCGATGCCGAATTTCTCAAACAAGTATTTTTTAGCAATCGCACCTGCAGCAACACGCATCGCAGTTTCACGAGCACTCGAACGGCCACCACCACGATAATCACGGAAACCATACTTATGTGTATACGTATAGTCTGCATGACCCGGACGGAAGGTTTGCGCAATGTTGCCATAATCTTTTGATTTTTGATCTGTGTTACGGATCAATAGACCAATCGATGTACCGGTTGTTTTGCCTTCAAATACGCCTGAAATAATTTCAACTTCATCGGGTTCTTTACGCTGAGTCGCAAACTTAGATGTGCCCGGCTTACGACGATCCAAATCCTTTTGCAAATCGGCTTCAGTCAGTTCAATACCCGGTGGAACCCCATCTACAATGGCCATCAGACCAACGCCATGAGATTCACCACAAGTCGTTACACGGAAGAGTTGCCCTATACTATTACCTGCCATGTCAAACGACTCCTTATGCTTGAACAGATTGAATGAATAAATCTCGGTATTCGCGGCATTGAGCAGCAGTCAATGCAAAGATACCTGTACCGCCTTTTTGGAACTGTAACCAATAAAAATCAACGGTATTGAAGTTTTGACGCATTGCCCATTCTGAGTTACCCACTTCGATCACAATTAAGCCATCTTCAGTCAGGTAATCTGCAGCTTGTGCCAACATTTTACGTACAAGATCCAAACCATCTTGACCCGCAGCAAGCGCCATTTCAGGTTCATGGTGGAATTCTTCTGGTAAATCTGCCATGTCTTCAGCATCCACATACGGTGGATTCGACACGATTAAATCATATTGATTTTCTGCTGGAATTTTGGCGAATAAATCAGACTCAAGTAAAGCCACTTGATATTGTTTATTGTGGTGTTCACAGTTAATTTGCGCCACTTCAAGTGCATCTTTAGATAAATCTGTTGCATCAACTTCAGCATCTGGGAATGCATAAGCTAAAGCAATCGCGATACAACCTGAACCCGTACACATATCTAAAATGCGCTGAGGAGTTTTTGGACTGGCATTTTCAGGTAGATTATTAACCGCAGCACCCATTTCGCCATTTTCACCTAAGCAATATGGCGCAAAACGGTTTTCAATTAACTCTGCAATTGGAGAACGTGGAATCAGTACACGTTCATCGACATAAAATGGCTTACCAAAGAAATATGACAAGTTTAGTAAATAAGACGTCGGAACTTTTTCATTAATACGACGTTCTAACAATGCTAAAAATTCTGCAACTTCACTTGGCAATAATTTCGCATCTAAGATTTCCGCATCTGCATTCCAATCTAGAGATAACGTTTGTAAAACCAATGCTGAGCTTTCAGCAAAATAGTCTTCTGTACCTTGTCCTAAGTGGGCATCATATTGACGTAAAGCTGTTACCCCAAAGCGGATATAATCACGAATTGTTGATAGGTTTTCAGCTGCTTCCTGTAAATGTTCAGGGCTAATAGTCGGTCGATCCACTTAAGGCGTCTCCAATTCATAATTTTTTAAACGCCCTATGATACCTTGTTTTAATGCTATTTATAATAAAAATACGGCATTATTCACCGCTTGAAAGCATTTCATAACCGTATATATGAGGTCTGATACATTCGCTGAAATGAAATGTGTACTTTATGCCTTTCAGCATTCTATAAAATCTAATTAGATGAAAATTACGAATAAAAACCAATTCAAGCTCAATTGTTTAGCAATTTGTACTTGATCCTAAGCTTTATTTTCTTAAAATCATCCCCATACAAACAGTTAAATTTTAAATGCGGAGCTCCAATGAGCTATAAGCACAATAACCTCATGGCTATGCGTCAAAGCTATTGGGAAGACACTCAGTCTTTAAACGTGCAAACTGAAAAGGCATTTTTTCAGCAACTGCTGATCGAACATCAAGTTTTCCCTGATGCGAGTCTAGAAAACGCACGTACCCTATTTTTTAGCTTACCGAGCATTATTATTGTCAAAGGTTATGCTGCCGGATTTAAAGACGAATCTGTCCAACATCTTATTCATCAACATATTGAAGAACATAAAGCCGCATTGATGCAAAACGATACGGTAAAAATCAAATATCGTTTATAGTTTTCTTTTCCAATGTGCCTGTCTACGTGGCATCTTGCTTAAGTTTGCAAATGCTTACTGCATATTCAGTAAGTTGAACTATTTTAATACGTTAAGAAACGTTAAAATTAGCTACAATGTATTTTTCTGCGAATTGCTGATTAAAGGATTTAATTTACATGTCAGATCAGAACGATAAGCTCAAACACTTGAAAACGTCTTCTATGGATCGACGCTTATCTATCGCAAAGGCATCGCTACTTGCGGGAACTCGTTGGGCAGCATCAAACGCCACTTCTATTTTTTCGAGTGAAGAAGAAAAAGAGAAAAAGCGTAAAAAAGCCATGAAAGATCAGGCTGAATATCTCGTCGCAGAAATTGGTAAATTAAAAGGTTCAATTGTAAAAATTGGGCAAATGATGGCGTTGTATGGTGAACATTTTCTACCTGAAGAAATCACCCAAGCCCTCAATACCCTTAACAATCAAACAGTCGCATTGGCATGGCCAGCCATCAAAGTCCAATTACAAAATCAACTTGGCTCAAAACTTGATGATCTCGTGATTGATCATGAGCCGCTTGGTACAGCATCTTTGGCACAAGTTCATCGTGCAAAACGTAAATCTGATGGTTTAGAACTGGTATTAAAAATCCAGTATCCAGGTGTGGCAGATGCCATCGATTCGGATATGAATCTATTCAAAAACATGCTCAAACTGACACGAATGGTTCCTCAAACCCGTGAATTTGATCAGTGGTTTGATGAAGTTCGTGAAATGATGCATCGTGAAGTAAATTATAAAATTGAAGCAGATACCACTCGCCGTTTTGCAGCACGCTTAAAAGAAGACCCACGCTATATCGTGCCGCAAATCATTGAAAGTTATTCAACACCTCAAGTACTGTGTATGACTTTTGAACGTGGTGTACCGATTAACAGCCCAGTAATGCTGTCACTTCCTCAAGAGCGCCGTAACGCCTTAGGTGAAGCATCACTTGAAATTGCCGTACGCGAAATTTTTGAATGGGGTGAAATGCAAACCGACCCTAACTTCGGAAACTATTTGGTGCGTTTGGGCAATGGTGCGGATGTACCAGATAAAATCGTACTCCTCGACTTTGGTGCGATCCGTCAGTTTGATGAGCATCTATTAGGCGTTGCGCGTAATTTGATTACCGCGGGTTACCATCACAGCTCTGAGCAAATGGTCAAAGCGATGACAGGTTATGAGTTCTTTGATGGTATTCCACAAAGTATTAAACCTGATATGGCTAAAGTCTTTTTGTTAGCGACAGAGGCATTTAGTAGCACTGAAAATAACCCAAACATCCCTGCTGGTGTTATGGACGAACAACAACGCTATGACTGGAAAAAAAGCCAATTACATAGCCGTGTGATGCAACAAGCGTCAAAATCGATGGCATCTCGCTATTTCTCAGTTCCACCTAAAGAGTTTATGTTTATTAGCCGTAAATTTATCGGTGCATATACCTTTATGACCGTCATTGAAGCAAAAACCAATGTTCGTCGTATGATTCAAAAATATCAATAATCATTCAATACAGACCTTAAAACTTGGCTGACTCAAATGTCAGCCAAGTCAATTTTAAAATAACAATACTTTTAAGCCTTTTTACTTTTCTATTCTTAATTAATTATTTAGCTATCGAATCCCACCTAATCTCGCCGTTTATCTTTGACAATCATGCATGTCATTTATGACATGGTTTTTCTATCTTTGGCATGTCAGCATTAAATAAGAACAACGCAAATGGAAAACAACAATGACCAATATGGTAAACAAGGCACAAGGATTTGGACTCTCACTTTTAACAAAAATTGCCGGAAGTGATGTACTCGATCAGTTTAAACTGCGCAAATTTGTTGAAAAATCTTTGTATCAAAGCTCAAAAGCTGGTTTTAAAACCCTGAGCCAGACACAAAAAGCATTTCAGACCAACAAAGGTGTGCATAAGCAACGTTTGCCAAATCAACAAAAATCATTATTTGATTTAAACCTGACTGAAGAACAGCAAATGACTGCTGATGCGATGCAGCAGTTTGCCACAGAAGTTTTGTATCCACTTGCTCATCAAGCCGATCAAGAGGAAAAATTTCCTGAAGCGTTATCGCAACATATCCAAGATCTAGGTCTAAATTATTATGCCTTACCTGAAGATTTGGGTGGCGTTGCAGCAGAAAAAAACATCATTAGCAATATCTTAATTGCGGAACAATTGGCTGAAGGTGACTTTAGTTTAACAGCAGGTTTACTGTCGACATTTAGCTGTATCAATGCCATCACCCAATGGGGTTCAGAATCTGTTCAAGCAACCTATTTAGCGACATTTGCAGATGATTCAACCCTCCGTGCAAGCTTTGCAGTTCAAGAGGCAACGGCGGCATTTAATCCCTATCAACTTAAAACGCAGGCGATTGCTGATGGCCAGCAGTATAAAATCAGTGGGGAGAAAACCTTAGTCCTTTTAGGTGAACAGGCAGATGTGCTGTTAGTGAGTGCCATGCTCAATGGACAGCCTGAAGTTTTTATTGTGCAACGCGACCAGAGCATTAGCGCAAAAAAAACACCTGCTATGGGTTTGAAAGCCACTGAAACGGTAACTTTAAAATTTGATCAGACCCCTGCCCAACGCTTAGGAGATCAAGATTTCAATTACACCTCATTTATCGATCTTGGCAATTTAATGTGGTGTGCCATGGCTGTTGGTACCGCAACTGCAGTCAAGAAATATTGCATTCAATATGCAAACGAACGTACAGCTTTTGGGGAGCCAATTTCGCACCGTCAAAGTGTGGCATTTATGATTGCAGATATGGCAATCGAAATTGATGCCATGCATATGCTCATCCTAAACGCAGCAAATCTAGCCGAAGCTGGCAAGCCCTTTCATCGTGAAGCCTATTTAGCTCGCGTGCTATGTGCTGAAAAATCGATGAAAATTGGGACTGATGGCGTGCAAATATTAGGTGGTCATGGCTTTACCAAAGAACATCCTGTAGAACGTTGGTATCGAGACTTACGTGCCACAGCGATTCTTCAATCTGGCTTACATGCTTAATTCAGCAAAATAAAAAACAAGGAAATGTCCATGAACTTACAAAATCCGAAAAAATTTAAATTGCTGATCGACCAAGCCCATGAAGTTGCTTTAAATGTTCTACGTCCTATTTCACGTAAATATGACAAAGCCGAACATGCCTATCCTAAAGAATTAGATATGTTATCTTCCCTCGTTGACGGTATGAATGATGGCGGTGATGGCATGAATGCAGGTGCCGCCGTCAATAAACGTGGCGACACAGACACGGGAAATAAAAACGGTGTCAATATGTCAACAGCCCTCAGTATCATCGAAATGTGCTATGGAGATACAGGCCTGTTACTCAGTATGCCTCGCCAAGGGCTTGGAAACTCGGCTATTGCAGCAGTAGCCAATGATGAGCAACTAGAACGCTTAAAAGGAACTTGGGCCGCTATGGCCATTACAGAACCAAATTGCGGCTCTGATTCTGCAGCTATTCGGACAACAGCGACGAAAGATGGTGATGAATACATCCTCAATGGTGAAAAAATCTTTGTCACCTCAGGCGAACGTGCTGATTCAGTAGTTGTTTGGGCAACGCTAGATAAAAAATTAGGCCGTGCAGCGATTAAATCCTTTGTTGTTGAAAAAGGTACGCCGGGCATGACTGTAGAACGCCTAGAACATAAATTGGGTATTAAAGCCTCTGATACTGCTGCCATTAGTTTTGTAGATTGTCGTGTCCCTGCTGCAAACTTATTAGGCAATGCTGAAATTGATGTAGCAAAGGGTTTTGCTGGGGTTATGGAAACTTTTGATAATACTCGCCCACTCGTTGCCGCGATGGCTATTGGCTGTGCCAAGGCATCTTTAGAGCGAATTAAAGAAATCTTTAAAGATGAATTAGATGAGCAGTATTCAACACCGATCTTACAAAGCTAGAATATTGCTGCACAAATATATCGAATGGAAGCAGACTGGGAAGCAGCACGTCTCCTCATGCTCAAAGCCGCATGGATGGCCGACAACAAAAAACCAAACTCACGTGAAGCATCCATCGCTAAAGCAAAAGCAGGCCGTGTAGGTAATGAAATCACGTTAAAGTGTGTAGAACTCGCAGCGGCTGTCGGCTATAGCGAAGATGAATTATTAGAAAAATGGGCACGTGATTCAAAAATCCTCGATATATTTGAAGGCACACAGCAAATTCAACAATTAATCGTTGCACGTCGTGAACTGGGTAAAAGTTCAAGCGAATTAAAGTAATTTTTTGCTTGAGTAATTTTAAACTTAGAGATGGATTTTTTTATAGGATCAGTCTATAAACAATCCATCTTTTTGTTTTTCGATGATTATGTTTCAGATCCGACCACTTCAACTTGAAGACAATGTAAGCATTGCCAATGTCATTCGCACAGTTTCCAAAGAATTTGGATTAGCGCCAGAGTCAGGATTTGCTGTTGCAGATCCAATTTTAGATGATTTATATCACGTCTATACGCAAGCAAATGCACAATATTGGGTTATTGAAAATCAACACGGTACAATTTTAGGTGGTGGGGGCCTTTCTCCTTTAGTTGGAGACTCAAGCATTTTAGAAATCCAAAAAATGTATTTTATGCCTGAATTACGTGGTCATGGCTTAGCCAAAGATATTTTAGAACTTTGTTTTCAATTCGCCAAAGATCATAATTTTAAAGCGTGTTATTTAGAAACTACACATACACTTGGGCAAGCGGTGAAACTCTATGAAAAAGTAGGATTTGAACACTTACAAGCTCCCAAGGGCAATACAGGTCATAGCCAAGCATGCGAAATTTGGATGCTTAAAACGCTTTAAATAAAATTAGATTCTACAAATTTCACTGGAAAGATTTACAGCTTTATCAAATACAGTTATTTGATGAATGGATATTCTAGTTTTTTATAACTAAAGTTCTCGGGATTTGAATGTTCCCATAATCTTAATAAGTACCATGTTAAGAGAGAAATACTGATTCAATTAACACGATCTTTTTCTCTCTTCACTTAAAAAATCATGTAATTTGAGTACATTTCCATCAATTCTTACAATTTCACTGTACAGAGCATCTTAAGAAAATATTGACCTCTAAGTCTCCAGTTCATAATATCGCTTTAGAAATTACACTTAGCCATGATTATTTTAAAGTGAATATAAATGCAGAATGTACTGAATAAAACTCGCCTTTCAACTCGTCTTTCGTCGCTCCTAAGCGCTCACAGCTTAAAGTTTTCAACTGTTATTATATCTGTAACCCTGATTTCTGGATGTTCATCACTAGGTGGTGGCTCTGTAGAAAAACGTGCAGTTAAACTTTCATCAGGGATCCAAAAGGCCTATTCAGTCAATCCTGAAACTGCAAATCGAGTGTCACCCTACATTGTGCAAACTGCCGATCAATACAACTTAGATCCTTTACTACTGGCTGCCGTTATTCGCCAAGAATCAACTTTCCGCCCTTATGTCAGTTCTCCTGCAGGTGCAGTCGGTTTAACTCAGGTGATGCCACGTTATTGGCAAGCAACATGCCCTGGGGATTTATATGACGAATTAACCAATATTAATTGTGGGTCATTTATTTTAACTAAATATAAAAATGCCGCTGGCAGCATGCCAAAAGCTTTAGCCTACTATAATGTCGGACCTACTGCTTATAACACCAATCGAAAAATGAAAAAACAAGGCAAACGTTATGCAAAACAAGTGAAGCAACATCAAAATAATTTAAAAAGTTCCTTATAATTTCTAAAAATTTAATCTTTTATTTAACCATATAGACCTAACTAAGCTTAAGAGGATAAATTTTGTTAGGTCTAATCTCTTCAATTATTTCATAGATTGACGCATTTTATCTTCATCAAAATATTGCGCAAATGATGCAATACGTTTTTCAACAATTGGATTTTTCATCAGATTTTCAGCTGCACGATTTCCCAATAGTTCAAATGCTTTACCTAGAGCATTTGTTCCTTCATTTTCTGTAACAGCTTTGATTTCAGCATTACAACGTTTAGTAAATAAATCTTGAAATAGAATAGCCATATTTTTATCAATTTTTTGTATCTCAACTGGCGTTACTTTACTATATTTAGAAATTTCTGGATGTGCTGAAAATGCCAAATAAATCCAAGCTGTTAAGTTCTGACTCTCTTCTGCTGAAATTTTATTTACCAAACATTCACTTAGTTTACCCTGATACACACCGGCTGTAGTATTGAAAGAAACAAATGCAAATAAAACTGTAGCTAATAATTTTTTTAAAAACATCTTAAATACCCTATATATTATTAAAGAGACAAACGATTTTATTATATTGATTTATTACACATTTTCATTAGCAAAACATTTTAAATGATATAAAAGAGTTCTAGACGAGTTTATTGTTGATCGGCCTTATTCTTTTTGAATATCTATCATTTCCCTGTTTTTTCTTCTGCTTTTCTTCTTATTTTTCTCTTTTCCATTTTTTCCACACATAAAAAAACACCCCCTGAGATATCAGGGGGTGTTTCGAATAATGAGCTGGCGATGACTTACTCTCACATGGGTAACCCCACACTACCATCAGCGCTAAGAGGTTTCACTTCTGAGTTCGGGAAGG
>NZ_VOZH01000063.1:0-9341 GCF_013419875.1 Acinetobacter sp. YH12049
GTGTATTATGTTAATTTTAGAAAATCTTTCTAATCAGAAATTTAGTTTTCTATTAAGTTCTATAGTGCGGATCTAAGCGTAATACTGTATTCACATCATATTCAGCATCAAAAAAATCACAAATTTTTGATACCTTACCTTTAATTAATAATTTCTTATCTAGATAGATGATCAATTTATTTTTATTTTTATCGAATATTACTCTTCCCCGAGGTACATCGTCATATTCAATTTCCCTTAGCTCAGAAAATTTATTTCGTAATTCATCCCAATAAGATACATGGTTGTAGGCACTATCAATCATACCTAAAGAATCTGAGCTATTAATATCAAACTCATGAGAAATACCAAGAACTTGATTTTTATAAAACCAAAATATACCTATTTTCAATGTTATTCTCCTAAGTTTTCATATATAACTTAAAAAAAATTAAGCAAGTAAACATACTATGATTGAATACTCAGAAAATTTAAATAAATTAAAAAATAACCTTATTACACATAAGGATTATCACCCTCTTTTACAAAAAATCAGCTTACCTTTCATTCCAGATTTTTTAGATAGTTCTTTTGACCAATCCAAAAATAAAGTAGTAATTGTTGGCCAAGAAACTTCTGGATGGGGGAAATTGAAATTAGATAGCTTTATATTAGGAAATTTAAGTACAAATGAATTAATTTCTGAAAGTAAAATTAGATACCGTAATCTTTATGAAAAGCCACCTGTGAGATCACAATTCTTAAAATTCTTAGGTAAAGTCAAAGAAAAAAATAATAACGAGTATATACAATGGTTAAACTTCTACTTCTTTGATTATAATAAAAAATCTTTTAACTTATTGAATTCAAAAAATAAAAGTATAGATTTGTATGAGCATCTTAAAGATATATCAATAGAAAACTTAGTAAATCAACTTGATAGATTAGAACCTAAAAATATTTTTTTCTTAGGTGCATATCATGGAAATTGGGAACAGTTGAAACTCAATTATGTTAATGACGAAGATATTCTTAACTTCAAAGAATCTATAGAAGGATTTAGCGTAAGATTCTGGAATAAAAAGACTTTAGTAATTCGACTCCCTCATCCTGCTTCTCGTGTTCCAAATAAAGGAAAAATTCAACAACAAGCTTTAACTTACTTTGATATTTTTAATAATCAAGCGGAGCAAAATCCTGAAAAATTTAAAGAATTGATAAGAGATAAATTACTTAACTAAAATATATTTAACATAATGGGCGTTATACGAAACGCATACATTGAAACTTATAAAAATCAAAAACTTATGATATAAAGAATGTGCTCGACGATGTTCAAAAGCCGGCTTGGAAACAAGTCGGCTTTTTTATGAGCGGTTTTGATAGTTCTTGCCAATAATTTTGTTTAAAAAGTAGTCAATTTTTCGGTTTTTCCAATGTTCTCAACGTCCCAGGATCTAAAATTATCCCCATTTCCTGCGGATAAACCTGGGACAGTTTTTAATCATCTTTGTAAGCATTTACTTACGTCAATTCAGGTCCTTTGCTGCTATTCGGAATACTAGAATATTCATATGATTAATTCGTCAGGAACAGGAAGTTCCTTAGAATTAAAAAATGAGCACCAAGATGGCGCTATATAAGATACGTAAGAGTACAGAGACCGAATGTTCCAATAAAAAACCCCGGCAGGATGCTGGGGTTTTTTATTGTCTAAATTGTTTCGGATAAGACGTATCATGTTAATTTTAGGAAAAATTAAAAACATTTATGACTCTAAGTAAGCTACTCTATAAAATATAATTTTTTATTTGATTGGAGATAAAGTTGTCTTCTTTTTTAAGTTTAATAGAGTTTACGCCCAATAATGAAAACAAAATTAATGAGCAAAATAGCAAAACTTTATTACGTGCAGATATTAATGAAGCGTTACTAAATGATCTAAAAGATGAGTTTAATTTAATATCTACTTTAATCCCTGAAAGTGATGATGATGATTGTGAAACAGAGTTTAATTTTCTAGATGATGATGTGAAAAAAATAAAGGGCTTTTTAAAAGAAAAAATTTTTAAATTGTTAGCTACAGATAGACAGAGTTTAGCGACCAATTATGAAAAGATAACTTCAGATTTACATATGTTATTAAATATTAAGGAACTAGTTGAACTAAAAGAACTGTATAACAATCAATTAGTTAAAATTAAAGTGAGTATGTAAATATGTCGAAAGGAAAAAAGGGGGAAATGCGTTTTACAATAACTGTTGCTGAAATTGCTTTAAAAGAGAGACGGTTAGATTTTACAAGATTTACTACTACAAATACGGCTGATGGAGGAGGAGATTTATATCTATATGCTCCTTCAAATTTAGGCGAAAAATTTGAAGATATTCGAGATAATGGGGCATCTCAAATTTCTTGCTCATCCTTAATGACTGAGGTAAGGGTGGATGTAAAAAATAAAAAAGCAGATAAGGATGATGCGGAAAAATTTCTTGATGATATGAAAAAAAATCCTAAGTCTGGTGAACATTGGTTAGTTTATAAAGATATATCTAAACCAGCGAAAGATCGAATTTCCGAAGCCCAAAAAGGCAGTAAAAAACCTATCCGTACTTTTTCATTCGAAGATCTAAACAAGATAGGCCAGTCTTATGCCACCTTACCTGAATATGATGAAGATGAGTAAAGCTATATATTAGCTTTATATTCAATAAAAAAGCCCAACATGTTATCGGGCTTTTTTATTATGTTTTAAGCTTCTTCTTCAAATTTTGCGATAATATTTTTGAGTTTAGAAACCATTTCATCCTTAACTTCAGGATTCTTACTTTGTTCAATGATTAAAGGAAGAACATCTAATAAATTGGGCGTTGGAATAATAACTGTTGTAGAGATTTCTGGTAATTGATCCCCTAGCTCATGTGAGATACCAAAATCTAATTTGGATACAACAGGACCAAATGCAAATCTCATAATATGATCTGCATAAATTGTTTTATGACTTTGAGCAAACTTAAGTTCGTGCTCAGCAGATCGTTTAACTGCTTTAGACATTACATAAATCCTTATATAAAACTTTTGTTAGACTTGGTGCTTCATTGCGCTGTAGAGCTTTCAAATGAGGGTTAACTACTGAAGTTTTCTTTTCACCTAGAGTCATTTTATTGTTATATGAATTTACAGATATTGGTGTTAAATAATAATCAGATACCTTGTTTGAAAGAATATCTATAACAATTTCCACAGGAGATTGTTTTTTATATAAAACATGCCAATTTTCAGTAGTATTGTTTTTTAAATTAACAATACTTTGTAAATTTCTTTCCCATGGCTGTACATTCAGTTGCTCATGTTCTTCATGAAAACTAATCTGAAAATCATATTTAAGTGCAAAACAAACTTTAGAAATAGTACTTATAGTTAAATTCTGTTTTCCTGACAAAACTTTACTAACTTGACTCAATTTCCAATTTAGTTTTTTTGCCAACTCAACTCTAGATATATTTTTAAAAGCCATTAATGCACATAGATCGGCAGCTATAGCATCTTTTTTCAAATCTATAGGATCTAAATCTGAAAAATCGAAAAAATCAAAATCCATAACATCATCTAAATTTAATGCAGTGGAAATTTCTTTACTCATATAAACCTCTAGGGCTATAAACAAGACTTCATTACCTTTTCAGCTAAATCACTTAATGCGTTCTTTTCTGAAGAAGTTAATTTATCTTGTTTCTTTACCCATATGTTTAAAAGAACAAGACGCTTTCCAGGTGGGAAATATATAAAATATAAACGTAGATCACCTTGTCTAATACGCCATATTTTATCTATTACTGTAGCACCTGACACATCGGTATAACTAAACTCTAAAGCATCATGCAATGCTTTCTTATCATAAAAAAATGATAAATTTTGCCCAGACTCGCATCTCTTACCTAACTGAACAAATAAGATTTGAGCTTTCTTTCGATCAATTGGTAGCAATCGTTTTACATCTTCATGAAAGTTACTTTCAGGAGTCTCTGTAGAAAAACATTTAAAGATTTTCCAAGAGTTATCTGTAATCTTAAAAGTTTGTGTTGGGTTAGGATGTCCAGTTGATTTGCATTGAACTAGAGTTATAGTCATAAAAATATTAACTTATAAGTTAACCTATTGATAGGGATTTAAAAAAATTTTAATAATTTCAACAAATACTCTACAAATTATACAATTAAAAATACCATTAAATTAATATTTTACTTAACTGATATTACGCACTTATTCTATATGTAGTCAATTTTTAAAAATTGACTACAACATATAGTGCCAAAGAGACTCAAAAAACCTACTGCAAAATATCCATTTATTTAACTTATTTAACATAAAATCTCTTATATGAAATTTAGAACTTTCCCTTAAAAAGATCATTAAAAAGCTCTTTATCTTTCTGTCTATTTTCTTCTGTCTTACTTTCCGCACTTAAAAACTGCTCAAAATCAGCCCATTGATGTTTAAAAGATTCATCATTCTTAAATTTATTCAAAACCCAAGCGCCAAGCAAAATTTTCCGTCTAGTTTCATTTTTCCGTTCTTGGGCTTTTGCTTCGCTTAAAAGTTTTTGCTGTTTGAGTTTAAGCTCATTCTGTTTCTGTTTTGCCTGTTCTAAGATCTGCTCTTGTTCTTTTTTTAAATACTCAATTTGCTCTTGCAGGGATAATTTTTTCTGCTGTGCTTTGGTGAGTTTCTTTAAAACTGCATCTTTCTTTTCTTGAATATCTGACATAGTATTAAACCGTGATGATCAATAATCAAACATCATCATAGAGTCAAAAAACAAAGCGAGCAATATCAAACGTAGCGAAGCGAAGTTTTCCCGGAGTGAAACGAAGGGCGCACTTACCCACTTTTATCATTTCATTCAAAAGTGGACGTTGCGACAGGGGAAACCCCTGTACCCCATGACCTCGCTTTAGCATGGTCAGCAACTTTTTCAAAGTTGCAAAAATCAAAACCACGGTATGCAGAAATTTAGGTTTTTAAAGTGGCAATTTTTCATTTGAATGAAAGCAACATCTCACGAAGTGACGGACGTTCAGCCGTTGCTTGTGCTGCTTATCGTGCCTGTGAAAAATTAGAGGATCTGACTTTTGGAAAGACTCAGGACTACACTAAAAAAAAGGGACTTGAATACAAAAATATTTATGCACCAGAACATACCAATACAAAACTTTTAGACCGTCAAACACTTTGGAATACAGTAGAAAAAAAAGAATTCAATGCCAATGGCTCAATGAAAGCCAATGCACGACTCGCCAAAGAATATATCTGTGCTTTACCACATGAATTAACAGATGCAGAACGCATAAAAATCGTTGATGACTTTTGCCGAGACTTTGTGAACAAGCACAATGTTATTGTCGATGCCTGCATCCATGCACCACATGAACATAACGATGAAACCAATAATAAAAACTATCACGTACACATGATGTTCACGACCAGACTCATCAATGAAAAAGGCGAATTAGGAAAGAAACAAAGAATCTTCAACGACCATGGTCCCGAGATCCTGAAGGACAGCCGAGCAACTTTTGCCAATGTTGTAAACACAGTATTGGAAAATGCCGGACTAGACGAACGCATCGACCACCGGAGTTACAAGGATCAGGGCTTAGACTTTCTTGAACCCACTCATCATGAAGGGCATGAAGCTACAGCACTTCGCAGACAATATGACGAGGAACAAAAAAGACCGCTTGAAGAACGTAACACTGAAATTGTGCTGCCAAGAATTGCACTTGAAAATGATGCAATCAAAGCCAAAAATTTAGATGCTGCACGAGAATACCAACAGATCATCAAGGGCCTTGATCAAGAAATTATTGTTCCAAGTCGATTAGAAGATCAGATTACCCAGCTGGAAAACGAACTTCAGTTAACCGAAGCAGAAGAAAAAGAGCTTTTAGCAGAATTAGTAAATCTCAACCTAGAAGAAGAACGCCTGCAAGAACAACAGGTTCAACAGATCGACAACGCATATGATGACTTCATCCGGTGCCAAGATATTTATGCAGAATTTGCCAATCAGTTTTACACCATTCAAAGCAATGCTGCTGATAATCAAAAGCAGATTGAATCAAATCTCACCAAGACAAAACGATGGTTAGCAGAAAACAAAAGCGATTTTTACCTACATACCAATAATTTGTTTTATGACTCTTACCATCATACTTACAGAGATATAAAAAAACCTGATTTTTATGCGACTGAAAAATCAGTAGAACAGGCAAAAAATGAGAACTGGAGAGAATACGCAACCGAGGTCGAACAACTTGCTAAAGAATACGATATTGAGAATGTCGTCCAACGCTTAGGTCAATGCTCAGAGATACTGGAAAATAATGGGATTGAACGACCAACGATAAAACCCACGTTTTGGCAGAAGCTAAAACGAGAGTACGTTCATTCATTCGATACCCTACATGATTTTAATGATGATATGAGTCCCCTCCTTAAAGCAAAACGGGCAGATGATCTCAAAATTGAACAAGAAAGAATGCAGCAAGTACGCCAAACGGAAGTAGATCGCCAACGAAGAATTGAAAATGATCGCAGAGAAAGTGAATTTAGAGAGCAATTACGTAAAGAACGAGAGCAAAAAGAACAACGCTATGAACAAGAAAGACACGAACGAGAACATTTGGCATTTTTAAAACGCCAAGAATTGGAAAAACAGCAGAAAAACGAGCCTAAAAAACCAGAAAATGAAAATAACAACGATTACCGACCTTGGTGAATGCTGTTTAAACGCAAAAAAATAGGGTTTTTAGCGATGTTTTGCTAAACCACAGTAGATTTTATAGTTGAGTTAAGAAAAAACTCTTAAATCGCAAATGAGAGCATTTAGCGAGTGTCTACGAGCGAACTACAGGGATCTAAATTTTTTCACCTGTTTTTCCCTGATTACAGGCTCCCCTGTGTATCAAGAACTCAGAATCAGAGCATCCCGAATGGGTGCGAACTGATTACGGTGGTTTTATGTGGAGCGAAGCGAGTGAAAAAGTTCTATGAGCGAAGCGAATTCCTAGTTGCTTTTCTTTTTTAAAAAGTCACGAAATTTTAAGCCAAAAATTGCCCCGACGAATCGAGCGAAAGCGAGATTCAATAGAGTTTGAGCGTAGCGAAAACCAAGGGCAATTTTTCTTTGCCTGGGCTTTTAATTATTTTTAAAGTTTTTAAATGCTTTTAGACTCTCTGAAAACCTTTGTTTGCAAGGCTTTCAAGGTGGATAAGACTACAATTTCTTTGTCATAAGACTACAATTTCTTTGTCATAAGACTACAATTTCTTTGTCATAAGACTACAATTTCTTTGCATTTGATTACATCGAATGCTAATGTAGTCTTAATAACACTTATAACCTATGCAGTCTTATGAAAAATGACTTAGTAGTAAAAGATAATGCCTTAATTAATGCCAGTTATAATCTCGAAGTAACCGAGCAACGGCTTATCCTTTTATCAATAATAAGAGCAAGAGAAACAGGCCAAGGGATCTCATCCGACAGTAAATTAGAAATCCATGCTTCTGATTATGCTTCTCGCTTTGATGTCACCAAAGAAGCTGCGTATAACGCTCTAAAAAATGCAGTTAATAATCTTTTTGAAAGAAAGTTCTCTTTTAAGGAAATTCATAAAGATACAAACAAAGAAATTGTAGTCAAATCCCGCTGGGTTAGCCGAATTGCATATGTTGATGACCTTGCTACATTAGAAGTTACCTTTGCACCAGATGTTGTTCCTCTTATTACAAGATTGGAAAAGCACTTTACGAGCTATCAACTTAAACAGGTTGCGCAACTAACTAGCAAATATGCTATTCGTCTATATGAGTTTCTAATTGCTTGGAGAGACGTAGGAAAAACACCTGTTATTTCTTTATCTGAGTTCAGAGAAAAATTAGGACTTGAGATGAATGAATATCAAAAAATGGTTAATTTTAAAAGTCGTGTTTTAGAACCAGCCATAAAGCAAATCAATGAGCTGACTGATATACATGTAAAATACGAACAGTACAAAACAGGAAGATCTATCTCAGGCTTATCATTCACTTTTAAGCATAAAAAAATTGATTCGATACCTTCAGAAAGAGATCCAAACACGGTAGATCTCTTTACCCAAATGACCGATGCACAACGCCACATGTTTGCCAATAAACTTTCAGAGCTACCGGAAATGGGTCGGTATTCCCAGGGAACTGAAAGCTATCCACAATTTGCTATTCGTATTGCTGAGATGCTTCACGATCCTGAAAAAATCAAAGAACTATATCCATACCTAAAAAAAGTGGGATATATGCCATTAAATAAAAGGATTTAGTAAATGGCTAAATTATCACTAAGTGAAGTATCTAACCGCTTTAACGTCAGTCGTTCTACGCTATATAGGGCCATAAAAGAAGGGCGTATATCTCGAAGCGCTGATGGTCTTTTTGATATTGCAGAAGTCATCCGATGCTTTGGAGAGCCGATCAAAAAGCATGAACAAAAACAAGAAGTGGATCAGTCTAAAGATGATGCTGATTTACGTCAGCTTGTTGATTTTATGAAAAAGGAAATTGAGTCATACAAAGATCGTGAGAAACGCTATTTAGATCAAATAGACCGCTTTCAATTGCTATTAGGGCATAAAGAGTCTGAAGAAAAAATGTCTCATGATACACCAGTGACACATTCCAATGATGCACCATGCGACAACAATAGTGGAATAAGTGAAACTATTGATAATAATAGAGATAGTGAAATTAAAACATCCCATGAGACATTGGTGACACGCCCTAATGAAACACCAAAACACGTACCAAATACGCATTATGAGACAAAGAAAAAACGTGGCTTATTTGGCCGTGTACTGAATGCTGTTTTTGATAATGACTAAGGGAGAAAGATCATGCCGAAACTGAAAGACATTGCCCTAGGCATTATTGTGGCCCCGCTGTTGATCCCGATCATGCTGATCGCATCGTACCAGGATAAAAAGGAGCTGAAAAAAGAGCTGGATAAACGCCAAAAAGAAAAAGACCAGGCATCCTGATTATTCAATTGAGCTAATCAAAATCGTGAAACATTGCTTAAATAATAGGCGTGGAACGTGAAAAATGCATAAAAAAGCCCAACTGAGCATAGTTGGGCTTTTTAGTACACGATAAGGCTATGATTTAGAAAGATAAATAAAGAGCATTTCGTATAAGGTGTATTATGTTAATTTTAGAAAATCTTTCTAATCAGAAATTTAGTTTTCTATTAAGTTCTATAGTGCGGATCTAAGCGTAATACTGTATTCACATCATATTCAGCATCAAAAAAATCACAAATTTT
>NZ_VOZH01000064.1:0-9266 GCF_013419875.1 Acinetobacter sp. YH12049
AGGTTATTTAATTTAATCATGGCTGAAATCCTGATTTTTCTAAAATTGGATAAAGCTCTCTGAATTTTTCAGGCTCTAAAAGCATATCAGCGATACGAATAGCAAATTGTTGGTAGCTTTCTGTACCTTGTGAATATTTCCCCATTTCAGGCATTTCTGACATTTTTTTTGCAAATAAATGGCGTTGTGCATCGGTCATTTTGATAAAAAAGTCAGGTGTGTTTGGGTCACGCTTAGAATCTAATTTTTTCGGTTGTTGTTTCTGCTTAAACTTGAATGAAAACCCAGTAATTGTACGCCCTTTCTTGTGTTGCTCATAAGTGGCTTTTATGTCTGTATGTTCATTGATTTGAGTAATGGCAGTTTCTAATACACGGCTTTTAAAATGGTGCATACGTTGATATTCATCATCTTCAACACCTAAATTTTTACGTAATTGTTGTAGTTCAAAAACAGGTGTTTTACCAACTTCACGCCAAGCGATTAATAACTCATAAAGTCTAGTAGCATACTTACTGGTTAGGTGTGCAACTTGTTTGGCTTCATATTTTGTAAAGTGTTCTTCTAATCTAGTGATTAAAGGAACTACATCAGGTGCGAAAGTAATTTCTAGTAATGCCAAATCATCTACATAAAAAATACGGCTTACCCAGCGAGAGCGAACGATACCTACCTTCCCTGTTTTTTTATATTCGGCTGTATAGCTAAACTGCCTGTTAAATAGATTATTTACGGCATCTTTCAGGGCTTTGTAGGATGCATCAGGTGATACATTAAATAGTTTTGCATAGTCACTAGCATGTATTTCTAGTTTGCTATCTGCCGTAATACCCCGCCCTAATTCCCTTGCATTAATGATTGCAAGCATGACTAAACGCTGTTCCGTTAGTTCTAAATTATAACTGGCGTTTATTAATGCATTATCTTTCACAACTAAACCATTCTTCATATTAAATACACGTTATTATTAATGTGTATTTACACACTATATATTTTATGTGTGTAAATCAAGAGAATTTGTGTGCTTATACAAGAGAATTTGTGTGCTTATACAAGAGAATTTGTGTGCTTATACAAGAGAATTTGTGTGCTTATATAAGCTGTAGTCCTCTAATATCAATGTTTTCAGCTTATCTAAAAGCATTTAAAAGCTTTAAAAATAATTAAAAGCCTTTCGAGAGGGGAGTGCAAACTGCCCTAGGTACTCGCTAAAGCTCGTACTCTATTGAAGCTCGTTCCTCGCTTCGTGGGGCAGTTTTTGGGTAATCCTATTTGTGAAATCTAAAAGCAAAAATATTGGTAATGTATTCGCTTCGCTCATACTTTTTGAAAAGCAAAAGCTCCAAAGTTCGCACCCATTCGGGATGCTCTGTACCTACCGTTTAAAATCGAAAGGGAGCTTGTAATCAGAGAAAAGGCGAGGGCGAAATTTTGATGATGCTCAATCGCTCGTAGACACTCGCTCGGTTCTTATTATCTAGGTTTTAATTATTTAATTGAGCTAATCAAAGTTGTGAAACATTGATTAAATAGTAGGCGTGGAACGTGACAAATCATTAAAAAAGCCCGAACAGTGATGTTCGGGCTATCAACTAGAAACTACAGCGTTGAATTATAAGGATAATTATAAGAAACGTTTGCATAAAAATTCCCCTATTTGCCTCATTCTATACAAAAAAGTAGCCGGGAATTAAACCGCGATGCTGAAATTGCTCAAAAATGTCATAAAAAATGCCCCGAAAGGCGTTGTGATGCTTTAAAACACATAAGGGCGAATAAAAATTAAGAAGAAAATCCCGAGCATCAAAAACCATTTTAAGAAGTAGTACACGCGACTATTTTTAGCTTTTAAGGCCTTCGCTTTTAAACGCACTTGATAGACATAGCCAAAGACTTTGTTTAAGCCACCTGTCTGATCGCCTGCTTCATTCGGAGAACTTGCTGCGGTCATCACATTCTTGCCAAACCAGTGATTAAACTTTTGCATCCAGCGAGATTTTAACGGACGCTCAACATCGGCAAAGAAAATAATACGGTTTTGAGAAGTACCATTTTCAGCATAGTGAATATAGGTTTCATCAAACACCACACTTTCACCATCACGCCATGAATAACGCTCACCATCGACATCAATAAAACAACGGTCATCATTGGGTGTCATCAACCCCAAGTGGTAACGCAATGAACCTGCATAGGGGTCACGATGGCGCACTAAACGACTGTCGGGCGCTAGTTCAGTAAACATCGCCGCCTTAATGCTAGGTAAAGTTTTTAATAATGCTGTGGTTTTTGGGCATAATTCTGCTGCTGATGGATGCGCGGAGTCATACCATTTTAAATAAAAACGCTTCCAGCCTGTTTTAAAGAATGAATTAAACCCCAAATCATCGTAGCTACTTGAAGCTTTAATACCGCCCTGTTGATATAAAGCTTTGGCTTCATCACGAATCATTTCCCAGTTGTCATCTAAAACTTTTAAATCTTGAAAATGCTGAGTGTCGATATAAGGTTGATTCGGCACTTTAGAAAATAAGTACATTAAATAGTTAATCGGTGCAAGAATGGTCGAATGGTCAAAAAACTGACGATAAAAACTATGACGCACCTTGCCGCGCTGTTGAATATACAACGCTGAAGCGATAAAAATCGCCAAAATAATCCACTTCAACATAGAACTAACCAAATACTGAAAACAGCAAAAATTCAAAAATGTCACATATTCTACTCCATTTCAGCGCATGACATCATCGCAGAAAATAGAACACAGCATTGCCAGTCGCTCTGTATACCCACCCAACCTCACGCTATAAAACGTCACCATCCAAACCAAGCATTGACTTATCTGCCCTAAACAAACCACCAAAAGCTCTACTTTTTAAGCTTTTCTCAGTCCTAAAATATTCCAACCGGATAAAAAAAAATATAAAACAATCACTTTCAGAAACCTTTGCACGAATAAACACACAAAAGTTCATTAAATTGGTATAATACAATAAAATCAATCACCTAGCAAAAAACACGACTATGGCATGGAAACAAACAGGGCAACTCTCCCTAGCAGACAGTCTCATTAACGCTCACAAAGCCATCGAAGAATTAGATGAACTACACAACCTAATTGACTGGCAAACTATCGAGCAAACCTTACGCCACGTTCATAGCAGTGAGCGTGGGGAATCTGCCTTTCACCCTGTCATCATGTTTAAAGTATTACTCTTACAAAAACTCTATAACCTATCGGATCCAGCCATGGAAAAACAACTGGCACGAGACTTACTATTTCGTCGCTTTGTTGGCCTATCATTAACGGATGATGTACCCGACCATAGCACCATTTGGCGATACCACAAACACCTAGGTGAGCTTAGACTGATTGAACCATTGTTCAACCAAATCAATGAGCAACTAGCCCAACAAAACATTTTTATCAAAGCGGGCAGTGTCAGCATCATCGATGCCAGTATCGTTGAAGCTAAAAACAAACGACCTAAGAAAGGCAAACACACCGACAATACCCAAGATAACGAAGCCGCCTATGTCAGTAAAAAAGACAGTACAGGTAAAGTAAAAACCACCTACGGCTTTAAAATTCATCTCAACTGTGATGAAGACAGCTTTGTCAAAAAGGTTGAAACTACCCCTGCCAATGTCCATGATTCCCAATGTTTTACCACGCTGTTAACAGATGATGAATCAGCCGTGTATGCTGACAGTGCGTATAAAAGCCAAGCCCATGATGACTACCTTGCCGAGCATGAACCACCGATAAAAAATCATATTCATGATAGAGCATGGCGCAATACACCCTTAACCGAACAGCAAAAACGCAATAATACCCAAAAGAGCCAAACTAGAAACACCGTTGAGCGGGTCTTTGGACATTTTAAACTGCATTATGGGATGAGCAAAGCTCGTCATTTAGGGTTAATGCAATTTCATACCAGCACTTTGCTTGCAAGCATGGTGCATAATTTAAAAACTGCCCTAAGCTTGAAACGAAAATACGGACTCGCCTAGGGTTATTGTGTCTGTTGGTTAGTAAGCTCAGCCAATAGACACAAATTTAACAACCATTTGGAGATTTTATCCATGATTTAGCCATTGTTTTGCTTATTTCATTGCCATTCTTTGTTTTTTTTCGGTTTGGTGGTATGCCTCGAGCAAAGGGGCTGTTTCGTGCAAAGGTCTCTATAAAGCATTTCGTATAAGGTGTATTATGTTAATTTTAGTAGAACTAATAAATCTATATATTTGAAAATGTCATTTTACTCAATTAAATACTCTTCAGATATTTCACACTGTTCAACAAAAAAATGATCATGTGAAACTAAAATTACAGCGCCCTGATATTGGCTAATAGCCTGCGATAGAAGCTCTCTAGACTCAATATCTAAATGATTTTCTGGTTCATCAAGCAATAATAAATCAATACCATCAGGATAGTGACTCATTGCTAATAATGCGACTTTCAATTTTTCACCACCACTCAGTTCTGATAGTTTTAATAAAGCTTTTTCACGACGAATACGTAACTGACCTAACAAATTTCTCCACTCAACTTCAGTAAGATTGGAGTTATAAAGTGCAAGGTTTTCGATTACGGATAAATCATTATTTAATAAACTAAAGTTTTGATCTAAATACAAACATGTTCCACTAAAGAAAATATCATCACGTTGATGGGTAGAAATCAATTTCAATAAGGTTGATTTACCAATTCCATTAGCACCTTTAAGATGGATTTTTTCGCCAGCTTTCAATGCAAAATTAATTTTATTTGTTGCTGTATGGGGTAGCTTTAAATCATGAATTCTTAAAATCTCTCCTTGCTTCGTACTCTGTAAGTGGAATTCAAACTTCTGAGCTTTGATTTTTTCTACAATGGTCTGCCTATTAATCAGACTATTTTTCAAATCATCAGTTTGTCGAGTTTGTTGGGCACGTAGCTTACCTAAGCTTTGTCCAGCATTTTCCTTTTTGAAATCTAGAAAAATCTTTGCTTGAGAATTAGAATCACGAAGTTCATTGCCTTTAGATTGACGTTTATTCGCTTTCATTAAGCTATCATGTTGCCGTTGTTTTAACTGCTTTAATTCTTTTTTCTCATTATTAATAGACTGAGTTAATGCATCCATGTGTAGCTGATGCTGTTGAATGTAATGCTCATAATTACCTTTGTAGTGTTGTAAGCCTAATTCAGTTAAAGCATAAATATGTTGGACTTGATTGAGTAATTGGCGATCATGACTAATCAGGCATACACCACTAGGGTGTGCCAAAATACTCTCAATTAACCATTGTCTAGATGTTGAGTCTAAATGGTTGCTTGGTTCATCTAAAAGTAGATAGTGATCCTTTTTTAAAAACAAACGACATAAAGCCAGCTTTGTTTTTTGTCCTTCACTCAGTTTTTCTGTTGGAAAGTTCAAATCCGTAGGTAAGTCAGCATTTTCAAGTATATTTTGCCATTTTTGTGGTAAATCCCAGGTATTTTCAACTAACTCATAATCATCAAAACTAGCTGTATTGTTCTCTATACGCCGAAAAGCATGATGTAAATGATCTACCTCTAATGCTTGTGCAATATTTTCAGCATTAAGGCGTTCTAATTGTGCCAAATAATCATGTTGGATATTCCATGAAACTTGACCACTATAATGAATATCTAAAGCTTGGCTTTGATCTAATATTCTGAACAATAGGGATTTACCTAAACCATTACGTCCAATTAATGCAGAAACCTGTCCTGATAAAAGCGTAATGTTTAGCTGATCAAACATTTTCTGTGTAGAAAATTCTAAATTTAAGTTTGAAGCAATACATGCATGTTGCATAAAAAATTCCTCATGTAGAGGATATGCAAAATAGTGAAGATTAACTTATAAAAAACAATATATTATTTAGGATATAAAGTAGAGACCAAGAATATATAGCCACAAGTAGAATCTATTTTGCACATCAAAAGTTTAAAAATAATGATGAGAAAATGACTTACTTCATTGGCGTTACTCTTGGGAGGATGATTTGAATAAGGTTATTTTATAATGATAAGACAATCTGTCAAGCTTGTACTAAAGCTTCTAAAAGTTATTTAACATAATGGCTGTTATACGAAATTCAGTTGTCAGAAACCATTTATTACATCAAAAGTAATGAAAAAGTAAAGAATATGACTTATATTATCTTTACTTTAATGGTTTTTGAGTGAGGGAATCATGTCCGCAGTCAATTTCAATATGCGCTTAGAAGCAGAGTTAAAAGAACAAGTCACCCCAATTTTGGAAGACTATGGTTTGACTATGCCTCAAGCATTCAAACTGTTCTTGAATCAAATCGTTAAAACTAAAGCGATTCCTTTGTCTTTTGACTATGCACGAGAACCTGCTTTAACTCCTAAAGCAGCAGCCAAGTTACTTCAATCTTTAAAAGAGATTGAAAATGGCGAGTACACCGAGTACGAAACGGTAGAAGAAGCGATTAAAGCTATGTCGGAAGAAGCACATGGCTAAACGTAAGATTATCGTAACCAGTTCTTTTAAACGTGATATTAAAAGACGTTATTTAGAACTGGTTACGGCTGAATGGGCAGAAGTATTAGATTGTTTAGTCGCAAATAATCCTTTGCCTGAAAAGTATTTAGATCATCCCTTGAAAGGTGGTGCAGAGTTTAAAAATTGTCGTGATTGTCATGTGAAGCCTGATTTAGTCTTGATCTATAGGCTTGTTGGTGACGATATTTTAGAACTGCATCAGTTGGATAGCCATTCCGAAATTTTTGGATGACTATCGCTCGATGCTTTGAAAGATGGCTTTAGCCATGTTTCAAAGTCGGGCAACTTTGCGACTGCTGTCATTGATTCGGTGATGGCAAGAGCCGAGCAAAGTACTGTCTAATCATTATTTTGGGTCAATCACACAATAATCCTTATTCGCTCCGTGACAGTCATTTTTCATGATGCGAACGCAAGACTTCCCATTGCAATTTTTAATATCTAGGCTGTATTTTTGTTCTAGCCATGCAACGTCTGCTCTACGCTGTTTGATTTCGTCCATGCTCGGCACATATAAAAATAATGCTAAAAAGAAAACGATCAGCAAGCTAACAAAAGCACTGGCGTAGATTGCCATGAATCGCCAGTCAAGTTGATTGGTTGCATTGTTTAATTCCCGAATACTGTTGTTGAGTGCGTCTATTTGCTTCTGATTGGCGTTTTTTAGGTGTTTTTCGGTCTTATTGAGTACTCCGCTAGCCACTTCCTTGTAAAACGCTTCTAATCGCTTGTTATCGTCTGCTATGGCTTCTCGATACTCTTTCATAGATGCCAGTAAAATATAGAGCTGGTCATCTAGGTCGTTTTGGTTGCTCATCGGTACATTCCGCCCTGATCTAAGTCTTGTGATGCTTTACGGTTGGCTCGCTCGGCTTGCTGTTGCTCTAGTTTTTGCTGTCGTTGTATTTCGGCTTGGCGTTCTTGTTCTAGGCGTTTAGCTTCTTGGTTTTTCTGCCATTGCTCGAAGCCTTGCTCGGCACGGTTTAAACCACGCTGTAAAACGCTGTCTGTGCGCTGTTGCTGTTGTTTGAGGTGTTGGGCGTTGTGTTGCTTCACATGGTCGTTATAACGGCTGATTTCGGTGTCTATGCCTTGTCTACGGAGTTGAGTGACCGAAGTCCCCTCATGAATGGTGGCTTGTAGTCCATTGTTCTGATCGGCATAGCTGCGGTGGTCTATTTTTTCTCGGTAGCCTGCTCGCTCCAGTGCGTGATTGGCTAAGTCCGCCCATGTTTCCCGAATCTGTTTGATGTCGTCTTGGGTTGTTCCCATATTTAGGCTTTTGCGTTTGGCATTACTTAACTCAATATCGGTTTTTGTCGTCAAAGTGAGTTTATTGTCAGGGTCTAATTCAGCTTTTCGGGTGGTCAGCATGATATGGGCGTGATGGTTTTTATCATTTCCGCCTTTGCTGGGTTCGTGAATGGCTAAATCTGCGATCACGCCATAGCGATCAACAAGTGATTGAGCAAACTCTTTTGCCAAGTCCTTACGTTGATCAGCGTCTAATTCATCAGGTAGGGCAATGACCCATTCTCTAGCAGTTCGAGCATCTTTGCGGTTTTCGGACTGTTCCGCCAAGTTCCACAATTCGCTACGGTCTATTTCTATATCAAGGTTAGACACAATTTCGCTATGGGCGACACCATCCTTTCTCGTAAAATCGTGGGTTAGTCCTGTTCGTTCATCTTTGAGTTTTTCCCCTGCACGATAAGCCATAGATGCAACGGCAGTTCTTCCCGAACTGCGGTTAACGGTTTTGGTTGTACAGTGGTAAATCGCCATTAAATTTTCCTTGTGGCATCCACGTATTGATTACATTTCGGGCATTCTTTTCTAATAGTTTGAATGGATACTCCATTCATTTGCTCTATAAGAATTTTAGGTAATTTGTATAAAAATTCATTCCCACAGTTTGAGCATATAAAAATATGCTGTTCATCAATATTGTATTTCTTCATTTGCTTTACCGCTCTTGCTTTTGCTTTTGGGGTTAAGGGGTGTCCCCCTTACGCATCTTTTGACTTGAATGAAATTCAAGTCGTAAGTGCGCATTTCATGAAAAACACGATAGCATATTACCCGCTTGAATTTCAATTCATAGGGTCTTATGCTTGAGTGGTTTTCTATATTCCGAAATTAACCGTTATGACTAAATCTGCTGAAAATATCGAAAAGAAAATTGAAGCCCAGTTAGAGAAGCTGAAACAGTTAAAAGCACAGAAACAGGCTATTGAAGCAAGAGAACGTACCAAAAAGAAAGAACAGGAGCGCAAGGATGATACTAGGCGTAAAATTTTGCTCGGTTCTTACTTGATTAAGAAAATGCAGGCAAATGAAGCCAATAAAGAAAAAATACTCGCTGAACTCAACGAATATTTAACAGAAAATAGAGATCGACAGCTTTTTGATTTGCCCGATATTGAAGCCTAATTTTTCTTAGCTGTTTGGTTGTTTTGTTCGGCTTGATACTCTGGAATGAGCGTATTTAAAACCTTTTGAATATTGTCCTTGTCCTCGATTTGTAAATTATCCCGATAGTAAATTAAGTTCTGTATTTTGCTTTCCATCTGCATTTTTTCGGTGGGTTCGGCATCTTTGGATAGTCGGGATAATAGGAAGATATAACCGCATATATTTTCCCTCGCAATTTCATAATTTACGATGTCGAGGTATTCAACGGTCACATGCTTTAGATCGGTTGATAGGTTATTT
>NZ_VOZH01000065.1:0-8849 GCF_013419875.1 Acinetobacter sp. YH12049
TATTTAAGTGATGTGCTGAAAAGGTTGCCGACACATAAAGTGACTCAGATTGAAGAATTGCTACCACACCGCTGGAAACCTAAATCGAATTAAAAAATAGGCATGGGGTTCAGCGGACGCTTACTATTCATTCAACTCTTTGCTTTATCTTAACCCATTCCATAAAAAAACCCGCACAAGGCGGGTCTTTTTACAGTGAAATTCTGTACAGAATTACAAGCTGTAGTACATGTCGAATTCAACTGGGTGAGTAGTCGTGTTAAGACGACGAACTTCTTCAGTTTTAAGTTCGATGTAGGCATCAAGCATTTCTTTAGTGAACACACCACCTTTAAGAAGGTAATCATGATCCGCAGCAAGCGCTTCAAGCGCCATATCTAGGCTATGAGCCACTGTAGGGATTTTAGCTTCTTCTTCAGGAGGAAGGTCGTACAAGTTCTTGTCAGCAGCTTCACCTGGGTGGATCTTGTTTTGAATACCATCAAGACCAGCCATAAGAAGTGCAGCGAAACCTAAGTACGGGTTCATCATTGGATCTGGGAAACGTGCTTCGATACGTTTGCCTTTCGGGCTAGAAACGTAAGGAATACGAATAGAAGCTGAACGGTTACGTGCTGAGTAAGCAAGCATAATCGGTGCTTCAAAATGTGGAACTAAACGTTTGTACGAGTTAGTTGATGGGTTTGTGATTGCGTTCAATGAACGAGCGTGTTTGATCACACCACCAATGAAGTACAACGCCATTTCTGAAAGACCAGCGTATTCATCACCAGCAAACAAGTTCTTGCCATCTTTAGAGATCGACATGTGAACGTGCATACCTGAACCGTTATCACCAACCATTGGTTTAGGCATAAACGTAGCAGTTTTAGCATATTGGTGAGCAACGTTCCAAACCGCATATTTAAACTGTTGAACTTCGTCCGCTTTACGAACCATAGTGTTGAAGCTTACACCGATTTCAAGCTGGCAAGATGCAACTTCGTGGTGATGTACTTCTACACGACCTGGGCCCATGATGTCTTCGATTTTTGCACACATATCTGCACGCATATCTTGTGAAGAATCTACAGGAGGAACTGGGAAGTAACCACCTTTCACACGTGGACGGTGACCAGAGTTACCCGCTTCGTAATCTTTACCAGTAGACCAAGCAGCTTCTTCAGCGATTAATGTGTGACGCGCGCCAGACATATCGATGTCCCATTTTACTTCGTCAAATACGAAGAATTCTGGTTCTGGACCAAAATAAGCAGTATCACCGATACCAGTTGATTTTAGGTATTCTTCCGCACGGCGAGCAATAGAGCGTGGGTCACGTTCATAACCTTGACCAGTTGAAGGTTCGATAACATCACAAGTCACAACAACTGTAGCTTCTGCAAAGAACGGGTCGATAAAACCAGTTTCTGCATCTGGACGTAAGATCATGTCAGATGCTTCAATGCCTTTCCAACCAGCAATTGAAGAACCATCAAACATTTTGCCATCTTCAAACGTATCTTCGTCGATTGAATCTGCTGGGTAAGTTACGTGTTGTTCTTTACCCTTAGTATCAGTAAAGCGAAAATCGACCCATTTTGCGCCACTTTCTTGGATGAGTTGAAGGACCTTGTTCGCCATGCTCATTTTGCTCCGATGATTTTTTTGTGCACACTGAAGTGCGTGTTAGTAGTTGGTAGTTATTAAGCAATTACCGTACCAACTTTTAAAAGCCAAGCTAAAATATTGAATTCCTTATCAGAATAGAAGATTTTAGCTCCTAGCTTTTCGACTATTATACTGTGTGTAACAGTAAATGCACCATATTCAGCCACTCTTCATCACTTTTGTTTAAAAACTTCTCGCAGGTGTATCAAAATAGTGCAACTTGGTTTTGCACCAGTATGCACCAAAATGATTAATCGCTTTCAACGATAAAATTATTAGGATTTTATTCAAGCTTTAAGGTCGAATTTAAATACGATAGAAACTAATGGTTTAGCTAGTTCTAGATGGAAAAATACCAGCGTAATCACTATATTCATGATCGATATTTAGGTTTTTTGAGCCCTTAAAGCACTCTTTTTTTGAAGTAGATTTAACCATTTTGTTTTAATTTTGATCAATCTACCTTTGCATTAATTGTGCTCCATTTTGGTGATTTTGCTTCAAAACGGTTCATATTTTTCCAGCTAGAGCCTGAATTGCAATTTTTAACGACAGTAAGCAGATCTTTTTAAAATATCAATTGAACACATTTTAAACACTTAAATTCAGCCTATTGCTTTGTTCAACTTAAATCCTAAATTTATAAGTCGATAATTTGCTGAAATGATTTCAGTTGCGATGAACTTTGGCGAAATTGTTCAGCAGAAATTGAATAATATTTGCTATGATTGGCTGCATTCTAAATATTTCACTATTTTTCTATTTAAAATATCCACACGATATTTGGGTCAATATACAACTATTTAGAATCATTTCGGACTATTCTAAGCACAGTTAAGTGCATAAATTTCAAAGGTTAATACGCTCATGCTTTTGATGATCGACAATTATGACTCTTTTACCTACAACATCGTCCAATATTTTGGCGAGTTAAATCAGGAAGTAAAAGTTGTACGTAACGATGCCGTGACATTGGAAGATATCGAGCGATGGCAACCGAAGTATTTAGTCATTGGTCCTGGCCCTTGTTCGCCAAGTGAAGCAGGTATTTCAATTCCTGCGATTCAACACTTTGCGGGAAAAATTCCTTTACTCGGTGTGTGTTTAGGCCACCAAGCCATAGGACAAGCTTTTGGCGGCGATATTATTCGCGCTAAAAAAGTGATGCACGGTCGTTTATCTGACATGTATCACAGCGATCAAGGCATTTTCAGCAACCTCCCTTCGCCATTTTCAGCAACGCGTTATCACTCTTTGGTGATTGATCAAGCGACTTTGCCTGAATGTTTAGAAGTGACCTGCTGGACCAATGAAGAAGATGGCACGATGGAAGAAATCATGGGCGTAAAACATAAGACATTGCCTGTCGAAGGCGTGCAGTTTCACCCTGAATCAATTCTTAGTGAACATGGCCATCAAATCTTTAAAAACTTCTTAGAAATTTACGCTTAATCGAGTGCAAAAAATATTATGAATATTCAACAAGCTTTAAATAACATCACTAAAAATATTGAACTCACTCAACCTCAAATGGAAGAAGTGATGCGTACCATCATGCAAGGTGAAGCAACCGATGCTCAAATTGGCGCACTTATGATGGGCTTACGCCAAAAAGGTGAAAGTATTGATGAAATCACTGCCGCAGCACGTGTAATGCGTGAATTTGCGATCAAAATCGATGTCAGTGATTTACCGCATTTAGTGGATATCGTTGGTACAGGTGGTGATGGTCAAAACTTATTTAACGTCTCTACTGCGTCTAGTTTTGTCATTGCAGCAGCAGGTGCAACCATTGCTAAACATGGCGGTCGTGGTGTTTCATCAAAATCAGGCTCTTCTGATCTTTTAGAACAAGCAGGAATTAACCTTGACCTAAGCATGCAGCAAACTGAACGCTGTATTCGTGAAATGGGTGTGGGTTTCCTCTTTGCACCTAATCATCATAAAGCCATGAAATATGCTGCTGGTCCACGTAAAGAATTGGGCTTCCGTAGTATTTTCAACCTACTTGGCCCGCTTACGAATCCGGCCGGCGTAAAACGTTTTGTGATTGGAGTTTTCTCTACAGAATTATGTCGTCCTATGGCTGAAGTTTTAAAACAACTCGGTGCAGAACATGTCTTGGTGGTGCATTCAAAAGACGGTTTAGATGAAATTAGCCTTGCATCAAGTACTTATGTTGCTGAACTCAAGGATGGCGAAGTCACTGAATGGGAAATTCAACCTGAAACTGTAGATATCGAGTCGCAAACCTTAACGGGTCTATCTGTAGATAGTGCTGCTGAAAGTCTAAAATTGATCAAAGATGCTTTAGGTAAAAACAAATCTGCACTCGGTGATAAAGCCGCGAATATGATTGCCCTAAATGCAGGCGCAGGCATTTATGTTTCAGGCTTAACCAAAAGCTATAAACAAGGTGTTGCATTAGCACATGACATTATCTATGGCGGTCAAGCCTTAGAAAAAATGGGCATTTTGTCTGAATTTACGAAAACTTTAAAAGAATACGAAGCTTAAGATTAGGACACAGATCATGGTAGATATCGCCAATACAATTTTGGGTAAAATTGTTGAACGTAAAAAAGAAGAATTTGCAGCCCGTCTTAAACAACGTAGCTATAAAGATGTCGAAGAGCTAGCTCAAGCAGCTACACCTGTTCGAGGTTTTGCACAAAACCTCGGCTCTAAACGTCCGGGGGTGATTGCTGAAATTAAAAAGGCATCACCATCGAAAGGCATCATTCGTGAAAACTTTAACCCTGCTGAAATTGCGCAGCAGTATCAAGATGCTGGTGCGGCATGTTTGTCTGTTCTCACCGATGTGGATTTTTTCCAAGGTGCCGATGAAAACATTCAGATTGCACGTACGAACTGTGACTTACCTGCGCTACGTAAAGATTTTTTAATTGACCCTTATGGTGTAATTGAAGCACGCGCTTTACATGCGGACTGTATTTTATTAATCGTGGCTTGTTTGTCTGATCAACAACTCGAAGAAATGTCGAAAACTGCTTTTGAGCACAATCTCGACGTGTTGGTTGAAGTACATGACGAAGAAGAACTTGAGCGTGCAATGCGTATTTCTGACAACTGTCTACTAGGCGTCAATAACCGTAATTTAAAAACTTTTGATGTTGACCTCAATACATCATTACGTTTGAAAAAGTTACTTGAGCCTTCTCGCCTGCTGGTGACAGAAAGCGGTATTGCAACACCTGCGGATGTTGCCATGATGCAAGAACATGACATTCATGCCTTCTTGGTCGGTGAAAGTTTTATGAAGCAGCCACGCCCTGATCAGGCGTTTAAGGAGCTTTTTGGTGTGCCTGATAAATTATAAATGAAATATGTAGGGTGAGTTCGCTCACCCTTTTTCTCTTTTGCATCCATATTAAAAAAATTACACATCCTTTTTATAATTTTATTCAATTGAGAATTAAAAATAATGAAGTCGATTATTTCTTCTACTCTTCTATTCATTTCATTAATCTTGGTTTCACTACACCAGTTAAGTTGGGCAAAAAATATAAATCTGAATACTGGCTCACCGTATCATATTGACCAAAATCATATCCTCTACTTTAATATTTCCACTATGCCCGAAGGCATCATTGCTGCTCAGATTGACCTAAATCAAATTTTTCCAAATATAAATACTAACGTGCTAAAGGGCAAAAATTATGATTTCAATAAGAATCAAATTGAAATCATTAGTTATCAAGGCTTACCAATAGTCATTAATTTCTCAGTCAATACTAAAAACAAGAATATTGAAAATTCAACCTATTTTTCTATTTCTAAAGAACATAAAAATTCTTTATCAAAACCAATCAATATTAAATCTCACCCTATTTCCATGGAAAAATTAAATCATTTTGAACAGATTTTTTATAAAGATAACCCTCATTTATTGAAAAAGGATTTAGCTGATGAGCCATATTTAATAAATATATTCATGTTCCATGCAGCAATAAATGATTTTGATGATATGAATGATTTTTTCCAAAATGCGATAAAGAACCTGACACAGAAAAATGATATTGATAATTATGAAAAAGCCAAAAATTTGTATCTTGAATATTTAAATTTTGGTGAAAACAATGAATTTTATGATACCACCTTAATTATGGCGGCTATCGAGCACACAGATATTTCTTTCATCAAAAAAATGAAGCTGAGAAAAATAAATGAACTTGTAGTAGATGAAGTTGAACCACAAACATATTATTTCACTAGATGCTCCCCATTAGGTAAAGCTATTCGCCTAAATCAATATCAGATAATTTCTTATTTACTTGAAAAAGGCGCTTCAACCGAAATCGTGTGTATTTCTAAATTTAATGAAGAACAATCAGCATTAGCTCTTGCAGAACAATATAAAAATAAAAAAGTTATTAAATTAATTAATTCAACTTTGAAGCCCAAATAGGACTTGTAATGAATTAAGAGATCTTCTTTATATAAAGTCTTTCCAGTTCAAATCAGTGCCATTTAAGGCTATAATTGCACTAAATTTTTGTATATTTCCCGTTTTTTCATTATGAGCAAACACGATTCTTCGCTTTCAAAAGATCAGTACAACCTACTGAAATCTTTTAAAAAGCAAATTACGAATCCACATTCCTCGACGATTGCTAAACAGCCTGAGCCAACGCCAAAGACTGTTGAACAAGAGCGGGAAGAAGACTTCGCGCTTTTCCAAAAGCAAATGCAAGGTGTTCAAAAAATGAATACAGGAAATATTGCAAAAATGGAAAAAGTTGGTCGTAAAAAACCTGATGCGCAAACGTTGGCTAAACGTGCTGCTGCAATTGGTCCTATGGAAACAGATGATGCATTACTTTCTGATACGCAAGCGATGCTCAACCCTGTTGCCAGTCAAGCTGCTTTAAGCTATCGCATTGCAACCTTACAGCATAAAGTTTTTGAAGATTTAAAAGCTGGTAATCTACGGTGGTTCGAAGCAGTCGACTTACACGGTTGCACTGTAGAAGAAGCTCGTTCGGCTGTGCTGCAAATCATTCAAATGGCGAAAGATGACAATCAAAACGTCATTAAAATTGTGCATGGCAAAGGACCAGAAGCAATTTTAAAAACTTATGTAAATAGTTGGTTACGTCAACACCGTGATGTATTGGCATTTGTGAGCGCCCCAGAAAAACAAGGCGGTACAGGTGCTGTACTGGTTCTGCTTAAACGTGCAGAAAAGAACCCACAGTTTAAACAATAATCGGATTTAACTCCAAAAGAAGGCATTGTAATAGTTTTCTGCTACAATGCCGTCCTTGTTCAATCTCTCAGTGTAAGTGAACACGTCTTATGTCTATGCAGCAATCCTACGCAAATATCCTAACTGCCGTTGGTGAAGATCTGAATCGCCCAGGTCTTAAAGATACGCCTATGCGTGCTGCTAAAGCTTTTTCATATCTTACTTCTGGTTATAGCCAGACACTTGAAGAAGTGACCAACAATGCGGTTTTCCCATCCGATAACCGTGAAATGGTCTTAGTTAAGAATATTGAATTCTATTCTTTGTGTGAGCACCATTTATTGCCTTTTTATGGCCGTGTACATATTGCTTATCTCCCAGAAGGCAATGTTTTAGGTTTATCAAAATTCGCACGTATTACAGAAATGTTTGCCCGTCGCTTACAAATTCAGGAAAACCTTACTCAGCAGATTGCTGAAGCTGTGGCTGAAGTGACCGGCGCGCGTGGTGTTGCTGTGGTGATTGATTCAGCTCACATGTGTATGATGATGCGTGGTGTGGGTAAACAAGAGTCTACAACCCGTACCGTTTCTTTTGTCGGTGACTTTAAAACCAATAAAGAAGAACGCCGTGAATTCCTAAGTGCTGTACCTGAAAGCTATTAATAGAACATTCAGCGTCAGTTCTTTTAAAAAAGCTTCAAACTCTTGAGGCTTTTTTTATTTGTGTTTTAATGTCCCAAATCATTTGCTTTGATAGCAAAGCACTATTTTCAGGATGAATCATGTCAGATGTATATATTGCTGGTCAGGGTTTAGCGCAAGCCGAACACAGCATAGACTTCCCTCGCCCAGACCGTTTGGTTCAGGGCAATCCCAAACGTGAAACTGCAAGCATGTATGCACACCCCAATATGGACTGCGGGATTTGGCAATGTGAAGTTGGCGCATGGAATATTGTCTTTGCACCGAACAAACAAGAGTTTTTTACAATCCTTGAAGGATTAGTACGTATTCATGATCAACAAGGCGGATATATCGAAGTTTCTGCTGGCCAAGCGGGCATTATTCCCCCATCTTTTCAGGGCAAGTTTGAAGTTGTCGAAGCTGTCAAAAAATACTATGTTGTTGTTGAAGTTTAAATTACAGTACATCTCGCATAAAGCGTATTTCCCCATAAAAAAACTCCCACATATGGGAGTTTTTTTATTCTCAGGATGAATTAGATATACGACAAATGCTTTGTGACTTGTATACAGTTTCGACCATTATTTTTTGCTGCGTACAAGGCATGATCTGCGGCATCTAAGAAACGCTGATAGTCAGGATGTCCATCATACTGCACACAACCAATGCTTACGGTAAAACTAAATTGCTGACCTTGTGCCGTTCGGATCAAACCCTTTTCAATATATTGGCGAATATTTTCTGCAATTTTCATCGCACGGTTTACACCAGTATCGACCAAGAGTAATAAGAACTCTTCACCACCGATACGGAATGCATAATCGCTACCTTGACTATAACGCTGTAAAGCTTCGGCAATAAATTTGAGCGCAAGATCACCTGCCGCATGACCAAACTTATCATTGATCATTTTAAAATAATCCGCGTCAAAGGCGAGCAAAGACAACGGCGTTTCATTTTGCCGCGCAAAGGTAATTTCACGTAAAATAATCGTACTGAGATAGCGGCGGTTTAGGAGTTGAGTCAAAGAATCATTGCCAGACTCAATATATTCAGCCACCTGAAACAATTGATCGACTAGATGCTGAATTTCACGGTTCAATTCACGAATCTGTTGAATCAACTGTTGCAGCTGATCTTTTTCCGTCATCTGCATCGTTTGCTGGGTTAATTGATCCGTAAGCGTCCGCTGAACACACCTTATGAATTCATCCTATAAGCCTTAATTTAGTCCCCACTTAAAAACAAGTGGGGACTTAAATTTATGACTACAAATAATCAGACATCCATCGTATCTCTTGCGA
>NZ_VOZH01000066.1:0-8844 GCF_013419875.1 Acinetobacter sp. YH12049
AATACCAACGAACAGCCCAAAGAATGATTTCACCTTGAAAGTGCCGACCGTGGAAGGGATTCATCTGCTGTATCTCGAAATAAATAAGATATTTAGCTTATCATGTCAGCCTATTTGCAACAGTGCCAATTATATTGAGTTGTAAATATTTGAAATTCCGTTAAGATATTTTGGATTAAATTCTATTCCTAGATAGCATTCGTGTTGACTCATCTCTCCAAAAAACTTTGGTTTTGTTTTCTTATGGTTTTTGCCATAGGATGGAGTAGTGTGTCTGTTGCATCAGTAAAGATAATGCATATCAATATGCAAACTGAAATGAGCCAAGATCATTGTTTAGATCAAGCACAGCAAGTCACTCAACATGGTATTAATCACGAAGTACAGACGAATACCGATTGCCATAATCATTTAGCTCTTAATCAGAATATAGATCACAAAAAGTGTCAGGAATGTTCTAGCTTATCCTGCCAGACACAGATCTCATGTCTTCATTCTTTGCAAAGCTCGCTAGATCCCCTAGATACCTTCTATTCTATAGATCAGCCTAATTTTTATTATCCCAACCAATATCTAAATGGGTATTGGCAAGAAATTTCACGTCCTCCTAAAACTTAACCAATTTTTTTAAAATTTATTTATTTTTCAAAAATTAAGGTTAAGTTATGTCTCATAAAATTAGTTCGTACCTATTAGCAGGTATTTGTTTTGCATCGTCGCCTTTGGTTTTTGCCGAAGTGCGTGAATATCAGCTTGTTATTGATGAAGCAGTGGTCAGCCCAACTGGAAAGCCTGTAAAGCGCATTACCGTAAATGGTCAATTTCCTGCGCCTTTGCTTGAGTTTGAAGAGGGTGATGAAGCCATCATTCGCGTGAAAAATAATTTAAAAAACCAAGATTCTTCTATTCATTGGCACGGACTGTTGTTGCCGGGCATTATGGATGGTGTACCGGGATTTAATGGTTTTAACGGTATTAAGCCTCAAAGCGAGTATGTTTATAAATTCAAGATTCGCCAAAGCGGGACTTATTGGTATCACGCTCATTCTAAAGGACAGGAACAGGACGGCTTATATGGTTCTTTTGTGATTTATCCAAAAGGTAAAACACCATTGGCAGCACATGAAAAAGCTGAACGTGACTATGTGGTGATGTTGTCAGATTTTCATGAAAAAACCAGTGATCAAATTCAGAAAGATCTTAAAATTTCAGCTGAATATTATCAAGATCAGCGTGAAACCTTGGGTGATGTTTGGAAGCAGGTTAAACGTGATGGCATAAAAGCGACATGGTCTGACCGCAAAATGTGGAATCAGATGCGTATGCTAAAAACCGACATGTCGGATGTTACAGGTTATACCTTCCTCATTAATGGCAAAACACCTGAACAAAATTGGACAGGAATGTTTAAACCGAATGAAAAAATTCGCCTACGTTTTGTGAATGCATCTGCGATGTCTTTCTACGATGTCCGTATTCCTAACTTGAAAATGACTGTGGTCAGTGCTGATGGTCAGCCTGTAAAACCTGTTGCTGTGGATGAGTTTCGTATTGGCACAGCTGAAACTTATGATGTGATTGTGGAGCCAAAAGGTGGACATTATCAAATTGAAGCTGAGTCAATTGACCGTTCAGGTTATGCGATTGGTACACTGCACAATGAACTAAATCCTATGACACATGGCATTCATATGCCTGCACCACGTCCACGCTCACTTTTGACCATGGAAGATATGGGACATGGTGACGGTGATCATGCAGGAATGGATCATTCGAAAATGAACCACGGCAATATGCAAGGCATGGATCACTCGAAAATGGATCATTCAAAAATGAACCATGGCGATATGCAAGGCATGGATCACTCGAAAATGGATCATTCACAGCATGGCACAGCAAAACCACAAGAAAATGATCAAGTGGTTTATGGTTGGGCAAATGCATCTACACCTGCGGGCAATAAAGCCTTGCAATATAGTGATTTAAAATCTTTAGAACCGCAAAAAGATACTCGTGAAGCTAGCAGTGAATTAGTAGTGCGTTTGGGCGGTACTATGGAGCGTTATATTTGGACGATTAACGGTAAAAAATTCAGCGATGCTGAGCCATTAAAAGTGAAGTATGGCGAGCGTATCCGTATCAAATTTATTAATGACAGTATGATGGCGCACCCCATGCATTTACATGGCATGTTTATGCAGTTGGAGAATGGTCAAGAGTCGGTAGATATGCCGAATAAACACACATTGATTGTACCACCGGGTAAAACAGTGACTGCTTTATTAACTGCGGATGAGTTGGGCGAATGGGCAATCCATTGTCATTTGTTGTATCACATGAGTGCAGGAATGATGAACAAGTTGATCGTGGCAAATGTTAGCGATGAACAAGTGTCTACAACGCCAATTCAAGGTACAAATTCGACTCAAACTCACCAAGTAACTGAGCAAAAAGGAGCTGGACATGCACATCACTAATTTTGTATTTAAAGCGTTTTTTTCTGTTGCGGTATTGAGTTTAACAAGCTTAAGTTTGGCGCACGAAGGGCATCATTCAACTGCTCAGACTGATGGAAAAAATGTACCATCAATGAATCATCAAGCGATGTCTGAGATGGATCATTCACAGCATTCTCCACAAGAGCATGCACAACACATGCAGATGATGGGGAAAATGAATCATGCTGCACATTCAGCACCGATGAACCATCAACATGCAGGTCATCAGCCAATGCATCACAAATCAACAGAGAAACAGCAAGATCAAAAAGTACAGAAAGGAGATCAACATGCGCACCATTAATCTTTTTTCTAAAACTGTTTTAGCAAGCTCTTTGTTGATGGTCAGTGCAGTGAGTTTGGCACATAATGGTGAAGATCATAGTGCGCCTGAAAAAATGACAGTTGCTACATCTTCTAGTCAAAATCAGCCGATGCAAATGGATCGCTCTCAAATGAACCATAGCCAAATGAATCAGGCACAACATCAGGCAACATCTACGGTTAATCATTTACATCATGTACCAGATGCGAATGCTCAGCAGAGTTCGCATTATGATCATCGCTCAGAACACGGTGCGCAAATTTATGCGATTACGACAGTGGACAATAAGTGGCTTGTCAATGAAGATGGCACAGGTGATTTAAAGTCAGAGTTTGAAACCCGTATTGGCACAGATGAAAATAAGGTTTTTATTAAAATTCATGCCGATAAAGAAGAATCGCATGATGCACATTATGATGCCAAACTTTTATATAGCCGTATGATTTCAGACTTTTGGGATGCACAGATTGGTGCACGTTATCGTAGTGAAAAAGTTGAACTCAATGATCATCGCAAAGACACCGAAGAAAATGTTGATGCGGTGATTGGCTTACATGGTATGGCGCCATATTTCTTTGAAACTGATGCTTATCTCTATGCGGGAGAAGACAATTATGCGGGCTTTAGCCTAGAAACGGAACGTGATTTTCTGATTACGCAAAAGTTGATTATTCAACCTTATTTAGAGTTGGATGCTATCTTTAGTGATGACTCTAAATATGCGAAAAAAACTGGTTTAAGCAGTGCAACCGCAGGGTTTGAAACTCGCTATGAAATCAGTAAAAAGATCATGCCGTATATCGACATTGCCTATGAGTATTCAAAAGGTAATGATGAAACGTCGTGGCAAATAGAATCAAACTCTGAGAAAGGTTGGTTATATGGAGCTGGTGTTAGATTTAGATTTTAATTAATTTAATGATTACTAAATAGCTTTATTTAAATAAAACTCTAGCTTAATGTGGCCGGAAGCAAAATGTTAACTTATTTTGCTTCCTTCCATTTAACATAATGGCTGTTATGCGAAGTCGACTTGTAATGCAATTTGCATTACAATATTCCTAGTACATTAAATACTTGGGAAATATGATGGCTACTGTTAACTTCAGGATCGATGAAGCCCTTAAAGAAAAATCTTATTCAATCCTTAAAGAGCAAGGTATTGCACCTACGGATTTCTTCACTAGTATTCTTGAGTATGTTGCTACGACTGGGAAACTGCCTGTCAAAAAAGCTTTGCTTTCAGAAGAAGATGAAGAATTATTAGCTCTTGTTCGTAAGCGCATTAATGATCCTAAAGAGATGTTTGAGGAAGTCACATTAGATGACTTATAAGCTTTTACGTCACAAGGACTTTACAGCAGAATGGGAAAAACTCCCTGTTGCTATACGAGATCAATTTAAAAAGAAACTAGCCAAAGTCATAGAGCAGCCACATATTCCAAAGAATATGCTTAGAGGCGATCTTGCAGGTTGCTATAAAATCAAATTATTAAAAGCTGGTGTCCGACTTGTCTATCAAGTTAAAGATGATCAGGTAGTTATCCTGCTCATTACCGTCGGAAAACGAGCTGATAGCATAGTTTATGACGAAGCGAAAAAGCGAATTAAAGACTAAAAATGGGAGCTTAAAGCTCCCATTTTTGTGTTATTCCTAAGTAGAAATGTCCTACCTAATAACCAAATAGAAATGTCCTATATGGACATTTCCAAGTCAAGCACAGGATTTAGATTTCGTTCTTGAATTGCTGTTTTCTGTGCACGTCTGCTTGGCATCTTTTGAGAACGATTACGTTTGTTTTGCTGTTCCAGTTCTTCATGTTGTTGTTGGATATGATTCAGAACAGCACTCAACCGTTTATTCTCAACAATCTCTCGCTGATTCAGCTGACTTAATTTATCGAAGAGGCTGTAATTGATCTTTCGGCTATTATGCATGATGGCTACAGTACCATCCGGGTATTCCAGGAACTCAAGATACTTACCGATCAACCTCTGATTTTCTTCGGTGTTTTCCAAGAGATATACGCATTTATCATAAGTAATCGTCAGGCTATTCGTGGCTCTGCGGGGTTCACGCCAAGTAAAAATATCATCTAACTCTTCGGCTGTTTCAGTGATAGGCCGATGTAGATTCTTAGGATTAAAAGCCATCTTGGCGAACTTCTGATTGAACTGCTCAATGAAGCAGGGTAGCCAGGCATTCGCTTGCTCAATCGAACAGATGCCTTTCAGGTGCATCTCCTTGATCAGACGGTCCTGAAGGGTCCTGTTGGCCCGTTCTACACGGCCTTTGGCCTGCGGTGAATTGGCGAAGATGATATCGATATTCAGGGTGCTGAGTACACGTCCAAACTGGGTAATCTTGGTGTCTTTCTTGCTGCTTTGATTCACTCTAAAGACTGAATGTTTGTCGCTGTAAAACGCTAAAGGCTTACCGTGCTGTTCGACATATAAACGTGTTGAAATCATATAGTCAAAAGTTGATTCTGACTCACAGAAGCGTAAATGCTGTAATTTGCCTGTGGCATCATCAATGAACACCAGTAGGCAGCATTTAGCAGCGCGTCCTTCAAACCAGTCATGGTGTGAGCCATCAATTTGGATCAGCTCACCAAAGCAATCCCGGTTGTAACGAGGCTGATACGGGCGCTTCAGGCGCTTGGATCGAGGAATCCATAAGTCAGCTGCAATCATCCAGGAACGCAGGGTTTCTACTGAAAGATCGAATCCATGCACGGTGGTGAGCTTTTCATGCGCTAAAGTGGGTCCGAAACCATGGAGTTGGTCAGAAACAATATTGAGGCATTTGAGTCTGAGTTCTTCAGGAAGTTTGGAATTGCTGATTTGGCCACGACCGGCATGGGCTAATGCAACTGGACCTTGGGCTTTGTATTTCTGCAGTAAGCGTCTGATCTGACGTTCTGAAATATGAAGTAGCTGAGCAGCCTGGGATTGAGTTATGCGTTGATCGCAGATTTCCTGCAAGACCGACAATCGTTTAAGTTCTTTATCCGACATAGACACCAACATATCAAACCGTCCGCTAAGGAAATCGCAAAAGTGCATATTCTAAAAGCGGACATTTTTACTTTGGAGAAACCGGACATTTCTATTTTGGAGTTACATTTTTGGCTTCGTATAAGGTGTATTATGTTAATTTTAGGAAAGGCTCTAAGACTAGCAGAATGATTATGTTAGTCTAGAGCCATATAATTAACATTATTGAAGTATTTTACATGGCAATTTTTCGACATTCTTCTGCACACTGACGGCAAGCCTCAGCACATTTTTTACAATGATCATGTGAATGTTTTTCACACTCTTCCGCACAATATTCACAGATCTTAGCACAAAGCTCACAAATCTCTTTGAGGAAAGGTGAGTTATGTTGTTGCATACGCACACATAACTGACAAATATCTGCACATTCTAGACAACGTTGAATACATTCACGCATCATCTCTAAATCTTTTTCTTTTAAACAAGAAGTTGCACATTCAGTACAAATAAGTGAACAGTTTGTACATGCAGAAATACACTCTGAAAATTTCGTATTAATCATTTTTTACTCTCAATTTATATAATCAAAGAAATAATTAAAACATAATTTTTTTCTACTAATTATTTTAAATTATTAGTAAATGTAATACATAATGTTAATTTATATGAATAATGTTAATTTTAACTAAATCTTATTTATATTCCAAATTATTAAAAAACAGTTTTTAATTAGGATAGATGATCAAGTATCAAAAGCAGCTATTCTTAAAATAACTACAATAATTTTATCACTTTAAAAATAGATTTTCCCTCTATTTAACATAATGGTGGTTATACGGAGTACGCTTGTATATTAATATAAATATCAACAACTTAAAAATTTCACCATGATCACAAAATGCACAAAAAATGGCTTTTGTAATAAGTTGGTGAGTTTTTAAGCGAATCTGTAACATTTTGCCAAGAAATTTGATCAATAAATGATCAATTCGGCAATCAGTGCCCATTTCATGCGGATCCAGGTTCCAAAAATATCCCCAATTGCTGTGGATAAAATTTAGGCTATTTTGTACGCTCTGGCGCACATGAAACTCGGCCCTTTGCGGCTATCCGCGATACTGGAATTTTCCTATGATGAACTCATCGGGAACAGGAAGTTTCATAACATAAAACAATAATTATAAGTTATTCGATAGGGATCCGAGGATATTGAAAGCACATGAGAAAACATGAAAACCCCGGCAGGATGCCGGGGTTTTTTATTACCTATCATTTCTCATTTGCAAAACAAGCATAATGCCTCTAAAATATAGACTATAATCTATATTTTGGTTGTGGTATGTGGACAGTCATTACGACAGATTTATTTAATCAGTGGCTTGAACAGCAAGATGAATCTACTCAAGAGAAGGTCCTAGCTGCCCTGGTTGTTCTACAGCAGCAGGGGCCGAGTTTAGGCCGCCCTTTAGTAGATACTGTGTATGAGTCTAAATTTACCAATATGAAAGAACTGCGCGTTCAACATCGCGGTAGACCCTTAAGAGCTTTCTTCGCATTTGATCCCTTACGACAGGCTATTGTTCTATGTATTGCTGATAAAGGCGGTAAAAAGCGTTTTTATAAAGACATGCTGGATATTGCAGATGAACAATACCAACTTCATCTCACTACCCTAGGAGATAAATCTAATGGCTAAGACTCTGCAAGAATTGTTAGCTAGCCGCTCTCCAGAGAGCCAAGCCCGTATTCAAAAAATGGCAGATGAATTACTGCTAGAAAATCAGCTTCATCTTATTCGTGAAGAACTCGAAATTTCTCAAAAAGAGCTTGCTGAAACTTTGGGAATAAAACAGCCATCGCTTTCAGCAATAGAAAATCGTGGCAATGATCTTAAGATTTCAACCATGAAAAAGTATGTTGAGGCAATGGGTGGGAAGCTCCGTATTGATGTAGAGCTTCCAACAGGAAAACATATAGGATTCAACGTTTAACAATAAAAATGGGAGCTATAGGCTCCCATTTTTAGATTCGTATAACGTTGAACCCGACGGTAAATAGTCGTGTGATCAACATTCACACCCCGTTCGGCCAGCATTTCCTGCAGTTCACGATAGCTAATGCCATATTTACAATACCAGCGCACAGCCCAAAGAATGATTTCGCCCTGAAAATGCCGACCATGGAAAGGATTCATATGCTGCACCTTTAGCTAAAACAGTCTTCAGCTTACCATTCGTGGTTATTTGCAACAGTGCCTGTTGAACTATGTCCGGGAAGGGGACAGGGTGATTGTACATTCCATGGATCGTTTTGCTCGAAGCTTAAAAGATTTAGTCACTGAAGTAGATAAACTGGTCAAACGAGGAATTGCCATCCAGTTCGTAAAAGAAAATATTACTTTCACTGCTCAATCTACCCCGATGGATAATTTGATGCTGCAATTGATGGGCGCTTTTGCACAGTTCGAACGTGAGATCATTTTAGAGCGTCAAAAAGAAGGAATAAAACTGGCCTCTGCTCAAGGAAAGTACAAAGGGCGTGTACATAAATTGAAACCTGAACAGGCTGAAGCTTTAAGACAAGAATGGAAGGAAGGAAAGTACCCTTCAAAAATGGCATTAGGCCAGGCATTTGGAATTAGTCGCCAGGCGGTATACCGCTATTTAAAAGCAAGTGAGTAACTCAATTAAAATGGAAAATATTCGAAATTTTCTTGAAGATAATCAAGTCAAAATCTACTTCTGTACCATCTTTATCGGAGTTATTTTTGGATTAACCATCAGTGGAGCGACGATTTTAGAAAGTTTGATTAACCCTGCACTGGCATTAATGTTATTTGCTACTTTTTTACAAGTACCTATTGCAGAAATTGGCAAGGCATTAAAAAATTTGGCACTGTTGCAAATAGTCGGTGGTGATAAACTTATCATCCCCTTTTGCTGATGGAGCTGCACATGAACCCATTCAAAGGCCGGCATTTTCAGCGTGACATCATTCTGTGGGCCGTACGCTGGTACT
>NZ_VOZH01000067.1:0-8603 GCF_013419875.1 Acinetobacter sp. YH12049
TGAGGTGTGTAGTCTTCACGCTCTAGAAAGCGATTTACACTATCATGCGAGATATTATAAGTCTCGGCAAGTTGTGTGCAGCTAATAGAGTTCGGTTCTGTCATGAGAAAGCCCATATAAATGGGTAGAGTACAAGTTGCTGTAGAAGCATTTTTAATTCGTCTGATCACAGATACTTTATAAAGTATTTTAATACTTTTTTGAATCCGTCAATGCGTAAGTCCTATAAATAATTGGAAATTTATTTATGTTGGAATTTAAGTTTAATCGTAGACAACAATTTTTAGATGAAAGTTACTATAAGTCTACGAGGAGTGAACTTGTCAGGGCTATAGAAAGTTTTCTAAGCGAATCAAATAATGATGAAGATATCGAAGCAGGATGGGTCGACTCTTATTCGATAGCGTCTAGATATCAGTTTGATTTGCTTATTTTGGACTATACTGCTGGTAAACCAATTGAATATTTACGTTTAGAATTCGATAAAGTAATTGAATTATTCAAGGTACTTTCTATAAAACAAAGAGCCTATTATAAAGATAATAATTTTAGTGTTTTTGATATTGAAATTTTAGATGACTATTGTGTATATATATGGATTATCAGCCTTTGTTATTTATTAAAAAGAACTGATTTACTACCGTTGGTAGCTAACCTTGTTGATGGAGAGGATCAAGAAAATGGAGGGAAAGATTGGATTGTAGAGGAATTTTTGGCTTTTAATGACGATAACCGTTTTGATTGTTCAGATGTTCTTTTTCCAAATCCTTATTTTGAGTTATCAAATGCATTTTTGACCCAAGATAATAAAGTTTCAGTCAAGCATTTAAACAAATTCTTGAAAAAATGGTATAAAGATTTATCTGGAGCTCCATGGCATGATAGCCATAAATCAGAGGGTAGATATTATGGATATTGGGATTTTGAAGCAGCTTGCGCTGTTATTCTATTAGAAATAGAAAATGATAAAGAATTTCATGAATACCTCTATTATCCAAAAGACTTAATAGAGTTCTATCGTACGTTTAAACCTAGTAGTGCTGAAATTGACCTCCTAACTAAATATCAAAAAGTATCAATTCAAGCAGGTGAAAAATGTCCTCAATCGGGATATTGGTTCACTGTAGCTAAGGAAAACACTCGTAAATACTTTAAACAAGGGGAAATTTTCCCTGATTTTGAAAGTGATTGGGGGGATGTATATTGGCAGTTTGACGGTGAAGAATAAGTGAAAATATGCCCTTCGGGGCAGTTTTTGGGCATAAAATGGATTTAGTTAATATAAAAAGACAACAATTTCTTACACCTCAAATGTATGAAACATTAAAGGCGGAAACTCTGAACACTATTGAAACTTTTAAAGTAAATCTTACAGGTGTTGGTGATTCACTAGAAGAAAGATGGGTATACTCTTATGCTATCGTAGCAGAGAACTATTTAAATCTACTTTTATTGGAATATACAGCTGGCAATAGTTTACCTTTTATTAGAAGCCAACTTGAAATAGTTATTGACTATTATGAGCAATATGGAAGTAAATTAAGAAGTTATCATAAAAATATAAACTTACCAGTTTTTGAATTATTTACTATTGATGGCTATTGTCCATGTATTTGGTTAATCAGTTTGTGTTATTTACTCCACCGAAAGGATTTACTACCTAGAGTTGCGAAATTAATTGACGGAGAAATGAGAGAAAATGTTGCTCAAGATTGGCTAATTGAAGAGTATTTATCTTTTTCAGATGAAAATAGATATGATTGTTCAACAGTATTAGTACCAAAACCTTACTTATTATTATGTGAAGCCTTTTCAAATCAAGATAATGAAATTTCTTTAGCTTTTGTCCGTAAGTTTTTAAAGAATTGGTACAAAGATTTATCAGGTGCGCCTTGGCATGATACTCATAAATCAGAAGGTGGCTATTATGGATACTGGGCTTTTGAAGCAGCGTGCGCTGTTATTCTGTTGGAGATAGAGAATGATACTGTCTTACATGAATACTTATATTACCCTAAAGATTTGGTTGAATTTTATCACAAATTCAAGCTCAAAACTTCAGTAATAAATTTTCTTGAAAATCATAATAAATTTTCAATTAAAGCTGGGGAAAAATGTCCTCAACAGGGTTATTGGTTTACAGTTGCTAAAGTGAACTCACGTCAATACTTTAACTTGGGAGATGTTTTTCCTGATTTTGAAAGTGATTGGGGCGATGTGTATTGGCAGTTTGATGGTGAAGAGTAATTTATGCCTTCGGGGCTTGATAATCTTGGATCTCTAAAAAATAGAAGTATAAATTAACGAATATTTTATGAGTACAGTACAACTTTATTTAAATGAACAAGAAATAGCTGAATTGGCTCGAGATATTCCTCAGGATACTTCCATAATTTATGGAGAGGAAAAGAAAGAGTTTGGTATTTGCCCCTATATCACTTTGTACATGCATCAAGAAAATGCTGAAGATCTACTAAATAAAGTTTTAGATATTTATATTGAATTTGAAAAAACCATAATAGATAAACCTTTTCAATTAAGGTTTAGGAGTGACACTGAGGTTTGGAAAAAGGCTGATAAATGGATTAGAAGCCGAGATGAGCTTTTAGTTGAAATGCATAAAATCTTTAAAAAATATTTTGTATATTTTATAGGTGCAACATCAGCCGAGGCGGATACACAGAGTGCACGTTGGGCTTTAGAAAGTAATATTCGAGACTCAAATGAGCGCTATTCTAGTATTAAATTAACTTTTGGCGATCAATGGTATAAAACCAATAAGATGGTTTGGCACACTTTTGTTGAAAAAATTTTAAGACAACTCAATCCAATACAAGCTTATAGCAGTTATGAAATAGGTAATACTGGACAGTTTGCTTATATTTCACCTGAGTTCGAAACTGTTGAACGCACATTTTCAGATTATTTTTATGGACTCGATATTGATCATCCTGGTATGGAGTTTTCTCATGAAAATATGTTTATTGCAGAAGATCGGGATGGTTTAGGTGGCGGTATTCGTACCCCAACATGGTGCTTTTTACTTTCTCCCTACTGGCTAGAGAAACTAGGCTTGAGTGAAGAACAAATTCGTGAAAAACTGGATGATCCACGAATTGAAATTACTAAAATTATAGACCTAGAAGATTCAACAAAATACAGCTTATGGATACGTTTGGGAGAGCTTTCACTTTATCCAGTTGAAGCAGGTGTTCCTGATTTATTGGTGATGGCAAATGAACTAATTAAACCGATACGTTGTGATAACTTAAAACTGACCACTTTGGATGCGTGGTCAGATGATCCAAATCCACGTTTTGATGCCGTAAGTTCAAAGCAATGGATTGCACGATTTGATGAAGACAGCACTTGGCCTGAATTAAAACGAGTGAAAGTTGAAGTTCAAGAACCAGAAAGAATAGATATTGTTATTGCCGGTAGCCCATGTCCTCACGCAGGATATTGGTATACTTTTGCTAAAGAAAACTCACGTCAATATTTTAAACAAGGTGATATATTCCCTGATTTTGAAAGTGATTGGGGGGATGTGTACTGGCAGTTTGATGGTGAAGAATGATTTATGCCCTTCGGGGCATTATTTTTTGGAATAAATATGGAATTTAATAAGAAGATTAGGCAAGTTTTCTTAACAGAAAATATTTATGATCGTTTGTATGGGTATTTTTTTGAAATTTCTAAAAAAATTGAAAATAAAAAACAAGAATATAGTGGTATTTTGGAAGATCAAAGTCGTCTTTCACTATTCTTGGCAAGCGAAACATATCAATTTTTTTCATTAGAATATACAGCAGGTCATGATATTTCTAAAATGAGGTATTTTCTAGAAATAATAATTGAGAGATATGAAGCATATACTTTTGCTTTAAGAGAGTATGAAAATGATAATGATTGGGCACCATTTTACTTTACAGCTATAGATGAGTACGAAAGATGTATGCAGTTGATAGGACTGTGTTATCTATTACATAGAAGAGACTTATTACCACGTATTGCAGCGATGCAGGACAAAATTTACCATGAGCAAACAGAACAATTAGATACGCTGTATGAGGACTTTTTATCATTTGAGTTGATGGATAGATATGATGTAGATCAATGGTTTTTTGATAATCCATATCGCCCATTAATTTTTAGTAAATATAGAGATACTAAAAAAGAGAGTATTCAAGATATACGGGAATATTTGAAATTATGGTATCCCGCATTTGAAAGTGCTCCATGGCATGATATTCATAAATTGGATGAAAGTTTTTATTTTGGCTATTGGGCTATAGAAGCTGCTGCTTACGTTTATCTGTTAGATTTAGATGATAGCGAAATAACACATATGATTTATCCAAAAGATTTGGTTAAATTTGCCCGAGAATTTGTACCTTCTGAGAAGGATATAAGTAATCCTAGTACAAAAACTCTAAGATGCGAAGCAGGCCAAATTTGCCCTAAAACAGGTGAATGGTATAGTCCTGCGAATAACATGGAAAAACGTCATTTTAGACAGGGTGATGTTATGCCTGAGATTAAAGATAACCCTTGGGGATTAACGATTTGGTATCTGACTGAATAAGTAGATGCCATTCGGGCATTTTGGAATGGGTGGGGATATGTACTGGCAGTTTGATGGTGAAGAATAAATAAAACATGCCCTTCGTGGCATTAATTTTAGGATTAATATGAGTTTCTATAAATATAAAAGACAGATTTTTTTAACTGAAGACTATTATAAAAGTGCCTATGATTTTTATATAGAAGACGTTGATTTTTGGAAAGAAAGTGATGCATTTGAGGATGATGAGTATAATTGCGGCGAAAAAAGAAGATGGAATTTAATAACACATGATTATTCTTTTCTACTTTACCTTGTATACAGCAGGAAAATCTATAGGGGAAGTTATCCCCTTATTTGAAAAAGTTATAGAAGGATTTGAAAAACAATCTGAAGCCTTAGCTATCTTCCATAAGTCAAAAAAACCTTCTGTCATTCCAACTAAAAATGAAACGTTAAATATACTTGGTCTGGCTTTTTTATTTAATCGAAATGATTTGTTTGATCGTATACATTCATTAGTCAATGGTGAGGGTGAAAGTCATACGTGTGAAGATGAGGTTATTAATAAATTTTTTAAACTTAATGATCCTTCACATCCAACATTTAACGAAGGAAATTTATTTGCATTAGGTTATTCAAAATTATGTGATGTGATTGATAATGTGCTAGTTAAAAATAATAAAGAAACTGCTGTTAAATATTTAGATGAATACTTAGCTGATTGGTATCAAATGAATAAAAATGCACTTTGGTTTAATAGTCATCTAGAGCCTGCAGAAGAACTAAAATATTGTGGTTATTGGTCTTTTGAAGCAGCAGCTCTTGTTTATTTACTAGATTTGGATGACACTCCTCTACACAAGCATTTATTCTATCCTAAAGATATAGTTGCATGGGCTCGTAAAAATAATACTCAATCTGAAGTAACCCAAGAGAATCTAACTGTAATAAAAGTCAAAGCTGGCGAAAAATCCCCAAAAACGGGCTATTGGACAACCCCAGTACAAGTGGATTCACGCGTTCATGTGTTAAGAGGTGAAATCTTACCAACACTTTCTGAAACAGATTGGGGTGAAGTGTACTGGTATTTTAATGGTGAGGAATAAATAAAACATGCCCTTCGGGGCATTAATTTTAGGATTAATATGAATTTCGATAAATATAAAAGACAGATTTTTTTAACTGAAGATTATTATTTAAAGACTAAAGAATACAATGAAGAAGGAATACCCTTATATTTAGAAAGTGATGCATTTGAAGATGATCAATATAATTGTGGAGAAGCTTCAAGATGGCAATCTATTACATGGATCTATCATTCTTTATTATATCTTCATTATACTGCAGGAAAGCCAATAGAAGAAATATCTCCATTATTTGAAAAAGTAATAGAAGGTTATGAAAAACAAGCAGAAGCATTAGGAGTTTTTAAAGCAAGTAAAAAGCCAGTTGTTATTGGTGGTGAAGGTGGTTTTATTGCATTAAGTACAATTAGCTTAGCAGTATTGCTAAATAAAAATAATTTATTATCTACAATTAAACAATTAATCAATGGCGAGGATGGAGGAACTTTTAGTGAAGATGAAGTGATTAATAAGTTTTTAAAACTAACGGATTCTAATCATCCAGATACTGAAAGAGATGGGATATATAGTTATAATTTTTCAATATTATGCGATGTGATTGATAATGTAATAATTAAAAATAACAAAAATCATGCGATTGAACTGTTGGATGAATATTTGGCTGATTGGTATCAAATGCATAAAAATACACTTTGGTACAATAGTCATTTAAATTTAGATAATTATTCATATGTTGGTTACTGGGCTTTTGAAGCAGCAGCTCTTGTTTATTTACTAGATTTGGATGAAAGTTCTTTACATAAACATTTGTTTTATCCTAAAGATATAGTTGCATGGGCTCGTAAAAATAATACTCAATCTGAAGTAACCTAAGAGAATCTAACTGTAATAAAAGTCAAAGCTGGCGAAAAATCCCTAAAAACGGGCTATTGGACAACCCCTGCACAAGAGGATTCACGTGTTCATGTGTTAAGAGGTGAAATGTTACCAACACTTTCTAAGGCAGATTGGGGTGAAGTGTACTGGTATTTTAATGGTGAGGAATAAATAAAACATGCCCTTCGGGGCATTATTTTTGGGAATCAGAATGGTTTTTGATAAAAAGAAAAGACAGTTTTATTTAACTGAGGATAATTTAATCACGTTTGCTGATCATTATAGAGAATATATTGATTATTGGTTTAATAATGTAGGGGGAAGTGGCGATAACCTTGAAGAAAAAAAGAAGTTAGCAATGAGCACTCATGCTGAGTACTCATATAATTTATTTTCGCTATTATTGACGTCAGGATATGAGATTTTAGATTTAAGATTAATTTTTGAAGATGTAATAATTGCTTATGAAAAATATACAATCGCATTTAGAGCTGCAGAAAAAGATAATGATTGGGCGCCATTTTATTTTACCGCTATAGATGAGTACGAAAGATGTATGCAGTTGATAGGACTGTGTTATCTATTACACAGAAGAGACCTATTACCACGTATTGCAGCGATGCAAGACAAAATTTACCATGAGCAAACAGAACAATTAGATACGCTGTATGAGGACTTTTTATCATTTGAGTTGATGGATAGATATGATGTAGATCAATAGTTTTTTGATAATCCATATCGCCCATTAATTTTTAGTAATTATAGAGATACTAAAGAAGAGAGTATTCAGGATATACAGGAATATTTGAAATTATGGTATCCCGCATTTGAAAGTGCGGCTTGGCATGATACCCATAAAATGGATGAAGGTTTGTACTTTGGATATTGGGCTATAGAAGCTGCTGCTTACGTTTATTTGCTAGATTTAGATGATAGCGAAATAACACATATGATTTATCCAAAAGATTTGGTTAAATTTGCCCGAGAATTTGTACCTTCCAAAATGATATAAGTAACCCATGTGCAAAAACGCTAAGAAGCGAAGTAGGACAAATTTGCCCTAAAATAGGTGAATGGTATAGTCCTGCGAATAACATGGAAAAACGTTATTTTAAACAGGGTGATGTTATGCCTGAGATTAAAGATAACCCTTGGGGTCTAACGATTTGGTATCTGACTGAATAAGTAGATGCCATTCGAGGTATGTTGGAATGGATGGGTATGTGTACTGGCAGCTTGATGGTGATAAATAGGATAGAGTTTCCTTTTGGTTCTTCGTTTCTAATAGATAATATTTTAAATTTTCTTTGATTATTATTTTTAATTAAATAAATTAAAACCCCATATTTTTTAAAGGATAATGATGAATTTTTAAAAACGAATTTAATACTTATCATACTTTCAGCAATAATTTTAATAGGGTGTAATACTAATTCAACAAAAACTTATGTGTTGACCACAACATCTTATGGTTATGATGCAAGATATATTCCTTATATTGTTGAATTAAATGGAGAAGAGTTAGGTGGAGGGCTAGGTAGTGGAACGAAAAGATCAGCAGTGATAACAGGAACTCAATATATTAAATGGGGAGAAGGTAATAGCTCTAAAAAGCATATTGCAACCAATGTCCCCACATTGACGAATGAAAATTTAAAAGATAAAAAATATTTAGCTGTACATATATATCCAGATGACAGTGTGGAAATTAATTTATCGAATGAATTACCTGATGCTACTGAGAAAGGTTTAGAGTGGAGAGCAAAAATTATTGATGAATTGAAGGTAAAAGAAGAAAAATAGCTGTATCAGTCATTAGTGGCATGTCTTGTCCTGAAATAGATTGACAGTATTCCACTTCAAACCGAGTTAAGCAATTAGCTCGGTTTTAGTTTGCTCATACGTCTGATTCGGGGTGTTCATATTTAAACTTAAATGTGGTCTATAACAATTATAAATCATAATAGATTCCGCAATTAAGTGATCTAACTCCTTCATGGTTTGACATCGTGTAATTAAAAACTCCTGCTTTAATATTCCATTAATCCGCTCTGCTAATGCATTCTGGTAACAGT
>NZ_VOZH01000068.1:0-8523 GCF_013419875.1 Acinetobacter sp. YH12049
TCTTATAGTCGAGCGCAAGCGTAGACTATGAGAATGTAGGAATGACATAGGAAAAAGCGCACTTTAACCCAAAATTGACATTCCGCTTCGCTACATATCAATTTTGAGTCGTGCGCCCCCCTCCAGCACTGGGCAGGTGGGAACTTTTAAGACGTTTCATGAGAAAGTAATTTATTGCACTTTGCACAATAATTATTTTCATGTAACGTCTTAAAAGTAAAGAAGCAAGAGCAACGGCAGGATAACAGTGTGTCTAGTAAAATCATTATTCGTAATCAGTATTCACACCGCATTTCTACTGTCAAAAAATCAAACGGTCACAGTATATTAAGAATAATTGCATATATTAATGCACGTAAATTATCGAACAATTTAACGGGAGATGAGCATAATTTTTCGCATAAATCTGGGATAATTGAAACCGGTTTTTATATGCCGCATGGCATTAAAACAGATATGACAGAAGAACAATTTTATAATCATATCGAGAATAATAGTCATGCTTCTACAAACATTATTGCTTACAGTTCTATTGCAGCTTTACCTCCTGAAATTTCAAAAGAAGAACAGCTAAAACTTGTTGAAGAATTTTGCAATATATTCACAGAACAGTACGGAACATCTATTAGTTTTGCGATACATGAAGCCGATAATTTAATGCGAAAAAAGGCTAAGTTAGCTGAAATTGAAAAGCATAATTTGCCTGTCGAGGATGAAGATTTAAGACTACAAATCCAAAATAATCATGTTCATTTTGTGATTCCATATTGCAAAATTGAAGCCCTAACAGAGCAAGATTTAAAAGTAAAGCGTAAGAAAAAATCTTTTGCAGATACGTTTAAACTGGGTAGCCAAGTTAAAGATTTTAACCCCATAAAATATGGTTCAGAAATCAAAAAAGATAAGCCTGATTTAATGAATGTTGAGCAAAATTTTCTGCAATTTATGCGAGAAAAATTCTGTGTGAGTATCAATAATTCATTAGAAAAAAATAACCGCATTGAGCGTTATACCCATAAGTCTTATAAAGATTTAGGTCTACAAATTTCAGCAACAGTTCATGAAGGTGAGATGGTGAAAAACCGTGTTGCAAGCGGTAAAAAGATGGATGTTAACGAATACAATAAGCAGCAGAAAGCCAAGCAACAAACCGAATCTGACTATCTCAATTTTATCAATGTGCCATTGCCTGCGGAGCTTGCATATAAGATTTTGAACGGTGAAAAACTTGCTGAAAAAGTGCTATTGGACAGCTTAAAACCGAACCCAAAATCAGACTATGAACAAGCACAAGAGTTGCTTAATCAGATCAACAATGCACAGCAGTTAATCGACAATGAGCTTGCAGATCACAAGCCTGAACCAACTAATTTACGGGAAAAACTTGAACGGCTCAAAGAATCCAATATCCCTCCAAATGCAACAGCGGAACCAACTGAGACACTCAGTCAGAAGCTTGAACGATTGAAGCAAAAAAAGGCCGAAAAGCCCAAGCCACAATCTGATAACGATAACGATTATTCACCATTTTAACTAAAAATTGGGAGCAGTCACATGACTGACAACAGCGAGATTATTGATTTACTGACAGCCATTGTCAGCACGATTGAAAGCCAAGACATACAAGCTCAGAAAGCCAAGTCTGAGCTTGTGGAGCAACTGAAAGTCATTGCATCAAAGACTGATACAGTCAGTACAAACTTTCCGAAATTGATCGAAACGCTATCAAATTTTGATAGCAAGATTGCATCAAGTTTTGATGATATTCAAAACGTCAGTAAGCAGTTAAATAGTGTTGTTCAGCAAATTTCAGTTGCTCAAAAAGCACTTGAAATTGTCCGTTTACAAGCATCAAATCTAAATATTGAACAGACGACCACACATATTAAAAATGCTGATGCTCAGGCTAAACAGCTTACTGAACATTTAGAAAATAATAGTCAGCGCTATCAAAATAATATGCGTGCTGCGACCAATATCGCAATTCAGCAAGTCGAAATTTTAAAAAAACAAGTCAGTACAATTTCAGACAGTTTTTCAGACATTGTCTCGAATCGAATTTCAGAAGAAATTATCGGCCAAGTGTCATCGAAACTTACTCAACAAATTTCAGATCAATTGAAATCTGAAATAGAAGTAAGTGCGAAAGATACCGCTGAAAAGCTTGTTAGCTCTACATTTAACAAATTAGATTTTGCTTTTAATAACGCTGAACAACGGCTGAAAGAAAATTCCACTGCTTTTCATAATCAAATCATCACAACATATAATGCTGATCTTAAAACAGTGAAAGAGATCAGCACTGAATTACAGGCGACAGCACAAAGATCCGCTGAACTATACCAACAGCGTGAAAAAGCATATCAAGATCATGTTTTAGAAGAAAAGAAGGAACAAAAGTTAAGTTTGTTAAAAAAATTTGGTATCGGCTGGGCAATAGTTACTATCACAGGTCTAACTTTCGGTCTTCTGAGCCAAACAATGGTCGAATCTGGAATTGAAAAAGCATTAAATTACAGAATGATAGAAGCTAGGCTTAAGGGGCTTGGTCTGCAAATGTTATCGCCAGATATATGTAAAAATTACATTCCTAAACAAGCTTTTTCGCAAATCCCGGCAATCCAAACTTGTTTCCAGTTTAGAAGTTCGCAGAAAATTCAAACTCAATATGGTGAATTACACGTAATTTATAAGTGAAAAAATCAGCTATGATGAATCATTATTCATAGCTATAAAACCAATCAAAGAACAATGCCTAAATTTACCGTTGCTGAATTAGCTAAAAAATATGGGATCGCTCGTACATCAATTTATGATCGTATGAAGAATGGTTCTATCAGTTATGAAATTGATGCTAAGAATCGAAAAGTCATTGATTTTAGTGAAATGCAACGTGTTTACGGTATGCCTAACAGTCAGGCTGACAGTAAGCCTGATAGTAAGGAAACTGACAACACTACAGTTGAACTGTACAAGCAATTGATTGAAGAATTACGACATGATAAATCAGTTGCCGAAGAACGTGAAAGGCGTATGTACAAAGAGATTGAGCAACTTAAAGATAAAATTGACAACCTAACATTAGCACTTGGCTATACACCTAAAAATATTCAGCCTGACAGTCAGGATTACAGTACAAATGAACAAATCCGTACAACTACAGACTTACAAGAAATTGTACAGCCCGAACAAATTACAGCAATAGAAAATAAGCCTATTCAGCAAGCTGCTACGATAACACCGGAACCTAAAAAACGAGGTTTATTGGGCCGAGTGCTACATGCTGTTTTAAGTGATGACTAGAGGTTGAATTGTTTACCAAGGCTTATCAAAACCGTGAAACATTGATTAAATAGTAGGCGTGGAACGTGATAAATCAAAGAAAAAGCCCAATCGGGAAGGATTGGGCTTTTTACATCAACATAAAACACTGAATTTTAAAGATAAATGAAGAGCATTTCGTATAAGGTGTATTATGTTAATTTTAGCTTAACTTCATATTAAGACTAAATAGATTTGGGGATAATTGCATTACCAGATTCAGTCAACCAAAGATCATCAGTTGGTAATAAATGATAATTTCGTTCTTTATAAAAATTAAGAAAATTATCATCTAGGGTTGCGGGAAACTCTCTTTGAATTTCACTTTGTAAATTAAGTAAAAGTTTACTACTTAGAAGATTAGCATATTGACCACGTAGAGCTTTTTCATACCATTGTATTAACTGATCTTCTGTAATAATACTTTGTATCTTACTTTTCCATCCAATTTGATTAAGTAATGATGTAATAACTTTAGCATCCGCTTTTTTACATACAATGACTATCCTATCTGCGGTTAAAGAATTACAAATCCCTTCTGCTAGCTCTTCAGACAAAGAAAGATGTTTAATTTGAACAATAACCCCAAAATTTGTCCAAATATCTAACCCTCTATCTGCTGCATTCGTAGCTCCAATACGATGTACACTCCCATTTGTTTTAAAAAATGTATCAGCTACAGAGATATTGAGAACAGCCTTTGTAAAATCTTCAAACTCTTCGATAATAAATTTTTTTTCAGTGTTATAAGAAAGAGTAATTTCCGCATCTATTGCTTCAACTATAGATGAAAATAAAGCATACACTACACATTCAAATACTTTATCTATGCTTCGTTTTAATCCTGGTTCTTTCCAAAAAGAATCCATAAATTCATCTAATTTAAAATTAGATGAATCATGGGATAAACAATAATTAACACTATTAGACACAGAGCCTAAGCGCTTAGCAAATAAGGTATAAATATAAGCTTCTATAGCTCCATTTTTTCCATTATTTTCCTTTGCTAACACTTCTAGAATACGCGGGGGAATGGCATTTTCCTCAAATAAATTATCTTGGAATCGGGCACTAGAAGTTGATACATTACCAACTAATTTAGAAGTGACCGCATCACGCCATTTCTTCGATTGTGTTCTATATGTTTCCAATTCTAAAGGATTTAACTCTTCGGGATTTAGTCTATATTTCCTCAGAATTTCAGCAATTTGCATAGGTTTATACAGATGCGCTCTACTCTTAGCAACTAACGAATCTAAAGCCAATTTTGCATCTAAAACTGTTGTCATGACTGCTATCTAATTTAATGATTTTAAGCAATTTATCATATTTTCAGCGATGCGTTCTATCACTGTAACCGTTACTGAATTACCAGCAACTTTCCTCACTTGAGTATAAGGCACATCAATTTTATAAGTGTCTGGAAAACCTTGTAACCGTAACATCTCACGCCCAGTTAAACGTCGTATACCATTTACCACTAAATAATTGTAACTGCCCCCAGCTCTTAACGCACATGAATATGGAAGTGCTGAAATATTACCACCAATATTTTCATGCCATATTGAAGGCATAGGCGGCTCTTTCTTTAGTTTTTCAAATCTTTTATTTCTAATTTCTTCAGATAAAAAATACTTACTTTCAATATCTTCATCCGCTTCTAATATTTCAGAAAGTGGTCTATATCCGCTTAATTTTTCAGGGAAATTGAAATCAACTTTGTCTAAGAAACCAACAATATAAATACGTTCTCGCTTCTGCGGAACACCACCATATTCCAATGAGTTTAATACTTTATAATGTAAGTTATACCCCAAGTCTTCTAACTTATTTTTGATAGTTTGAAAGGTATTTCCCTTATCATGAGTAGTTAGACGCTTTACATTCTCAAGTAGGAACGCTTTTGGTTTTTTTACTCTTAATATTTCTTCAATATTAAAAAATAATGTACCTCTTGTATCTGAAAAACCTAGACCTTTACCCGCAATACTAAAGGGTTGGCATGGGAAACCAGCTAAAAGAATATCATGATCAGGAATATCTTTAGGTTCTATTAGATTAATATCACCAAATGGTTCATCACCAAAATTGTCCTTATAGATTTTCTTTGCATGTTCGTCCCATTCCGATGCAAAAACCGTTTCACATCCATATTTTTCAAAACCTAGACGTATTCCACCTATGCCAGCAAAAAGATCAATAGTTTTATAAGTAACAGAGGTCATAACAAGATTACAAAGGGTGAAAATGAATGGATTGTACCGAAAAGATGTTCTGTATGATTTATTAATCGCCTAACATTACGACAATACCTGTCGTTAATTATTAAAATGAATCTGTTTGTCTATCATACGACCAACAAAAATGACCATTTTTTCTATTAACCTATTTTTAATATAAAATTGATAGCAGTCATATGTTTTCCTGCTTTACACGTAAGTAGGCTGATGAAGCGTAAAGTAGGAATTACATATCACTATGACGAACAATGTAATAAATACTATTTAACATAAAATCTCTTATACGAAATTTGACTGTAAGCCGCCAAGTAGAAATGTCCACCTGATAGTTCACTTGAAAATAGGCTCTTATTTGGCCCAAATTCAACGATAGAACACTTATTGTTACTACCCATCATAAAAATACGAAACATTGGATAGAGCGTAAATGAGGGCAAAATAGAGCTATGTTTTACGTCAACTTGGAATATAACCAGAAAGTAAACATGAGGAATCCTATTACAATTGAATGGTAAAAATCAAATTAATTTTAAGAAAAATTAAATAATAACAATAACTTACAGAGCGAGTGTCTACGAGCGAACTGATTGAATATGACTTCAGCCATTCTTTTTCTCTGATTACAAGCTCCATTTTGCTTCTAAAACTTAGATACAGAGCATCCCGAAGGGTGCGAACTTTGAAGCTTTTGCTTTTAAAAATGCCATGAGCGAAGCGAATGCCATAATTTTCTTTTTGCTTTTTGTTATTACATACAACAGTTACAAAAATTGCCCCATCGCTGTGAGCGTAAGCGAACAGCAATAGAGTACGAGGCTTGCCGAGTACCAAGGGCAATTTTCTTTTTCTATTTTTAATCTTTTTAAAAGCTTTTATAAAGCTTTATAGCTTTAAAAAGCTTTAAAAAAGCTTTACGGCATATCTTAAAGTCTTATATAGCAATGCTTTCAGAGCATTTAGGGGGGTGGCGTTGCAGACTAAGGGGGGTGGCGTTGCAGACAAATTATCATCAAAGGGGGTGGCGTTGCAGACTAAGGGGGGTGGCGTTGCAGACTAAGGGGGGTGGCATTGCAGACTAGGGGGGTGGCGTTGCAGACAAAAAAACATCCTCATTGACTAACATTAAAGGGGGTGATATAAAATAATACTGCACCCCCTTTATGAAAATAAAAATTGTGAGTAAAACTGCTAAAAAGAGTTCAATCAACGACTTCACAGAACAAGATAAAGTATTGTATCCATTACTTTCTCCTGAGAAGAAATATCCTGAACATCTCGCTGTTCTTCAAAATGCTTTTTGGCTGCTTCAACACGAAAAGCCACCAAAAGATGATATGTTGAAGCTGCTCATGTTTTTTAGTCCTAAAGTGCGCTTATCCAATGACTTACCAACTGAGCAAACAGTCTTTTCAATTACAGCAAAAGAGTATGCAGAGTTAACTGGCTTGAATATAAAAGGGGCTTATGCTGCTTTAGATCGTGTTGTTGACGCTCTCTACAATCACAGCGTTATTTTTCATAATGAAGAACGTGGGAATGTACGGACTAGACTTGTCACTTCAACAGCTTACAAAGAGGGGAGATTTACAGTCAGTTTTACACACTATGCTCTGCATATTATGTATGTCTTCAATCAACAACACCCTTTCACAAAGCTACAAATCAAGTCAATTTCAGGACTGCACGGACATGGATTAAAGTTATATCCATTATTAGTTCAAAATGAATATCGTTTTAACTTTGATATTGCAATCAGCGACCTAAAAGAAGCCTTAAATATTGATTTGCAGTCATATAGCGATTACAAAGAGTTTAAAAAGTTCGTGTTAAAACCACATATTGACTTGATCAACCTAAAGACCGAATTATCTGTTCAATATAAAGCTGAAAAAAAAGAAGGTCGGAAAGCCAGTCATGTCAATTTTACTGTAACAAAAAAACGAACAGTCAAAGCAGAAGAACCAAAGAAAAAAGTACCAGATGAACCACAAAATGAACAACCAAAAATTACAGCAACAATGGTCTATAAAGAAATTATAAAAAAACCTGAACTATTGCCACGTTTTCAAGAGTCTGGTGAAGCACTAAATGAGATGATTGATCGAATCAAAAATGATTTTAAAAATGGTAATCAAGAGCGATGGATTAATAAGCTTCAAGAGTTCGGAATAACTTTTGAAGAACCTGCACCATTTTAATGATGAGAATTCAGTACAGCTTTAACAAAATATTTTGTTAAAGCTGCCATTAGAAAAACCACATCTTATTTTCTTAACTTTTCTCTACGTGCATTGTCATTATGTAAATAGAGTGCTTCTTTTAAATTATCAGAACCTTTGAAAATTTTATTCTTTTCACGTTTAGGAGCAGCTTTTAAAACCTTGTCCAGTAGTTCAATAAATTGGGCTTGTTCAGCTTCATTTAGATTATTATTACTATTGTCGAAAATTTGATTGATAACAGAGTCAGCTATACCAAATTTTTGAGCATCTACAATTCTTTTTTCCGTGGGTGTCAGATCTGGAAGTATATCTTTAAATTTTTCGATTGCTTCACTTGCTAGTTTTTGAATATCAGCAAGAGATTTTTGAGCATCTTTTAACTGTTCTTTTGACAATTTACGACTTTCAATTTTACTGATTAATTCACTAACTTGCTTAGCATATTCTTTGCTGTCAAAAATTGGAGTCTTATCTTGTTCATTCATGTTTATATTCTCATAAATAAAAATATCTAATCATCACAATATAAAAAAAACAAGGGCAAATTATCGTTTTTAAATTATTGAAGTGTGAGAGCCGATTGCCGTTAAACTTTTTCCATGACATTCCACATTCTTATAGTCGAGCGCAAGCGTAGACTATGAGAATGTAGGAATGACATAGGAAAAAGCGCACTTTAACCCAAAATTGACATTCCGCTTCGCTACATATCAATTTTGAGTCGTGCGCCCCCCTCCAGC
>NZ_VOZH01000069.1:0-8385 GCF_013419875.1 Acinetobacter sp. YH12049
AAATGGCTATTCTACGTTTGATTGGTTTTGGAAAAAAAGAAGAATTTAAGAAAGTGCTAGCAATTTTAAGAAAGAAAAAGCCTGATAGGACAAGGATCCTATGAAATTTGTCGTGTACAGAGAAATTTTTAGCAAATAGTCGATATTTAATTAAGTAAATTTCTTATATCTAGCAAATCTTTTTCAGCGCTTTTAAATCTAATAAAAGTAGCTTTGATTATTTATTGATCATTAGTCTACTTTTCTTCCTCAAAGCACATCATTTTTTTCTGTCATCACACCTATTCAAGCTTTATAGACATTTTTTTGCGTGCATTTTTATATTTCCAAGCATTTTTTAACGTTCAAATGCTAAATGTTGCATGACTTCCAAGATGACTTGTTGCTTTCCACGGAAATCCTCGGCAGAAAATAGCAGCTTGGCACGTCGAGGGAGTTGTTCTCGTACCAATGCAAATAGTTGGTACTGTGCTGCGATATCCAAATCATGTAATTGTTGCTGCGCCTCACAAAATAATGCTCGCTTATACTGTGTGGTTTGGTGATCAAATAAATATCTCAAGATTCGATCAATCTGTTCATCATGATTATCGGTATTGTAATACGCCATGTTGTTGCTCTTTTTTGATTTTTGACCATTGTTCCATAAGGCCTGTTTTTGCAAAAATCATTTTAATTACATGCTTAGTCATTTTTGCTGATAAAAATACAGCCTATTTTATTTGAATAATCACTATTAACGATCACAGTCATAAAAAGCCACTATTTTTGGGCTTTAGACGCATAGAGCGCAGGCTGCGTTTTACGTACACTCTTTTTATTTTTTAGGTGCAGGATGCCAACACAGTTTTTTCCACGCTTATTCTTACTATTAGGCGGATTAGGATTTTTGGCTTTTGGTGTCGTACTCTCTATACATTCAAATTTAGGGACATCCCCTATTTCCTCGGTGCCCTATAGCTTTAGCTATATCTTTCCTCTCACCGTCGGCACATTAACAGTATTAATGCATATCGTCATGATCCTGCTGCAAATGCTGATCTTAAAATCACGCTTTCAATGGATACAGTGGCTGCAATTACCCGTGGGAATTTTGTTTGGTGCATTTATTGACGGTTTAATGTGGCTGACCCAAGGCTGGAGCATAGAAAGTTACCCACTTCAACTCCTAGCTTGCTTGGCAAGTTGCCTGATTACTGCTTTAGGTGTGAGCTTAGTAGTCAAAGCCAGTCTAGTCCTCTTGGCCGCAGAAGGTCTCTATCAAGCCATTGCTGTTCGTTATCGCCTTGATTTTGGCAACTGTAAAACCTATGGCGACATCCTCTTGGTCAGTATTGCGGTTATCAGCAGTTGGCTGGTCTTACATCAAGTCATCGGAGTCCGTGAAGGCACCATTATTACCGCACTTTTAGTGGGAACATTAGTTAAGCGGATCTTACCTAAATTAAGCTTCATTCAATTTGGCCCTAAGCCCTAAAATAAAACTCAATGAACATCTATCTGAGTAAAGACATTTTAAAGCTCGATTGAATCGGGCTTTTTTCTGGAGCGATTAAAGTCTTTAATACAGAAATAAATGTGATTTTTGAAAGGAATAACTCAATTTTACAAATAAAAAAGGGAAAGATCTCTCCCAAAATCTTTCCCTTAGAATTGAATCTTTAGTCGATCCATCGTGTAGTTATTATAGTTATTTGTTAACTCACTAAAAAAAGAGTCCCTTGGGGAAGAGACTTATAAAAAGTGGAGTTATCGTTATGTACCCTCTAGATGGTATATATCTCTCTAGATGAATAAATCTTATACATAAAATTCAAGAAATGCAACACATTTGGCAAAATTTAAGTGTTGTTTTTATAAGGTTTTTTTTGAATTTTCTTATTTATATTATTAATATATTAATTAGTAAAAAAAAGCAGGCCGAAGCCTGCTTTTAATTCAATAACTTAACTAAAAATTCAAGAATTTATTAGTCGGTAAAAGTTACTTTTGCGATCGCTTTTTTGCTCGCTTGGATGATCAAAGTTTTGTTTTCTGACACAGCATAACCTGCATCAACCACTTCCCAATCCACTTTCACCGCGCCACGACCAATTGCATCTTTTGCTTGAGCAGCATTTTTAGTCAAACCCGCTTCACGCAAAATAGAAGTAATGAAAATCTCACCACCAAATGCGCCACGAGAAATAGTCACTTCTGGTGTACCTTCTGGAAGTTCACCTTCAGTAATCAAGTTGCCTGCACCTTTGTGCGCATTTGCCGCAGCTTCTGCGCCATGGAAACGCTCAACCAATTCAAGTGCAAGAATTTTCTTCACTTCTTGTGGGTTACGACCTTCAGCCACTTCTTTGAGCAACTGTTGAATTTCTTCAATCGATTTAAAGCTCAACAAGTCAAAGTAACGTTCGATCAAATCATCTGGCATTGAAAGCACTTTTTGGTACATCGCACCCGGTGCATCAAATACAGCAATATAGTTACCCAAAGATTTAGACATTTTATTTACGCCGTCTAAACCTTCAAGAATTGGCACAGTAATGCACACTTGAGATTCTTGGTCATAACGGCTTTGTAATGTACGACCCATCAGCAAGTTAAAGGTTTGGTCTGTACCACCTAACTCTACATCCGCTTCTAGTGCAACTGAGTCATAACCTTGTACCAATGGATATAAAAATTCGTGAATCGCAATCGGTTGATGGCTGTTATAACGTTTAGTGAAGTCATCACGTTCCAACATACGTGCCACAGTTTGCTGTGAAGCTAACTGAATCAAGTCAGCAGCAGTTTTTTGACCAAACCACTCTGAGTTAAACACAACTTTAGTTTTCGCTGGATCAAGAATCTTAAATACTTGTTCTTGATAAGTTTTAGCATTTTCTAAAACTTTTTCACGAGACAACGGCGGACGCGTAGCGCTCTTACCCGTTGGGTCACCGATCATGGCTGTATAGTCACCAATCAGGAAGTAAACTTCATGACCTAAATCTTGGAAAACTTTTAATTTATTAATCAGAACCGTATGACCTAAATGTAAATCAGGTGCAGTCGGGTCAAAACCCGCTTTAATTTTTAATGGGCGATTCTGCTTTAATTTCTTAAGAAGATCTTCTTCAGAAATAATCTCATGTGTGCCTCGTTGGATGAGGGCAAGTTGTTCTTCAGCCGGCAGGAAATTTGACATCACAAAATCCAAATAGATCAGTTATACAATTTGTGCGATATACTAACACTTTTTCAGCACATTGCAGGCTTAAGAATCATCATGACAGCGATCTACATTGGGGTAATGACCGGCACAAGCATGGATGGTGTCGATATTGTTGCTGCTTCTTTTGATCCTTTAGAGATTCATGCGACACTCACACTTCCCTTTGACCTAGACCTTCGTGATGAACTGATGGCCCTCACCTTGCCTGATGATAACGAAATTGATCGTATGGGTAAGGCAGACGTTGCTTTAGCTCAAATGATCGGTCATGGCATTAATGAATTGATCGAGAAGAATCAGCTAGATCGTAGTCAAATCAAGGCGATTGGCTCACATGGACAAACCATCCGCCACCGTCCTGAACATGGTTTTACCCTGCAAATTGGCGACCCCAATATTATTACCGAACTCACTAAAATCCCTGTGATTTCAGACTTTCGCCGCCGCGATATGGCTGCGGGTGGTCAAGGCGCACCTTTAGTTCCTGCGTTCCATCAAGCGCTTTTCCAACATGACACCATTCACCGTGTGATTTTAAATTTGGGTGGCATTGCCAATGTCAGCATGTTACCTGCGGGTAAACCTGAAGATGTCTATGGCTTTGATACAGGCCCTGCCAACATTTTAATGGATGCTTGGTGCGAACGTTATACTGGTCAGCCGTATGATGAAAATGGCAACTGGGCGGCTTATGGTCAGCCTATTCGCAGCCTGCTCGACCGCTTACAAGCGCATGAGTTTTTCTCTAAGGAACCGCCAAAAAGTACAGGTCGTGAAGACTTCAATCTAGAATGGTTAGATGAACAGATTCTCGATTGGCGTGGAGATCTCGAATATGACGAACTCGAAGATACGCCAGAAAACATTCAAGCAACCTTAATGAAACTCACCACACGTGCCATTAAAAAAGCCATTTACCGTTCTGATATGGATACCGGTGAAGTCTATGTCTGTGGTGGTGGTGCATATAATTCACACCTTTTAGAACAACTGCGCTGGCGTCTACGTAAACATGAATGGACGGTGCAAAGTACCGCAGATTTAGGCTTAAGCCCAACATGGGTGGAAGCGACGGCCTTTGCTTGGTTGGCGATGCGCTTTGTCAATCAGCTTAGTGCAAATTTACCAAGTGTGACGGGTGCTGCTGGCTATCGTATCTTAGGTACAATCACTGCGGTTTAAGAGTCAAAAACATATAAAAAAGGTCTGCAATTGCAGACCTTTTTTATATAGACAAGCTTTTATATAGATTAACTACTATATAAAAGCATAGCTAAAACTTAATTCATCATTGCCTTGGCATGTTCATTACGGAAAGCCTGTAAAATCTGCTGTCCCGCCCGACCTGTTGGGCTTAAACCCAGTCGATTTTGCTCTTGTCGAATGGCTTGACGGGTTTTATCTCCAATTAATCCATCCACTTTACCAATGTCATAGCCACGGTTAAGTAAAAATTGTTGAATCTCACGTCGTTCCGCACGTGAAGTCCCAGGATCATCGGTTGGCCATGTCGTACTAAAGCCACCCTTGCCTTGTAAGCGATCGGATAAATGCGCAATCGCTAATGCATAACTTTCTGCGGCATTGTAGCTGTAGATTGCATCGAAATTTTTAAACACCAAGAATACAGGCCCACTTGCCCCAGCCGGTGCCATTAATCCAGCTTGGCTCGATCCAGAAAGGTTACCTTGAATTAACGGCGTGCCATCGGCACGCTGCAAACCACGATTCATCCAGCTATCTAATGACTTTTTATTACGCCGACTTTCACCACTGATCGACATTCCTTCTGGAATTTTTACTTCAAAACCCCACGGCTGACCAGTTTGCCAACCACGCTTTTTCAGGAAGTTGGCCGTAGATGCCAACGCATCCGTGGTACTCGACACCAAATCACGGCGGCCATCACCATCAAAATCCACGGCCAGTTCTTCATAGGTACTCGGCATAAATTGGGTATGACCAAATGCACCTGCCCACGAACCTTTCAATTGTGATTCATTTAAATCACCACGCTGCAAAATCCGCATGGCTGCAAAAAACTCGCCACGGAAATAGCTTTGGCGGCGCCCTTCACAACTTAAAGTGCCCAATGACTGTAATAAAGGATAGCTACCCGCAATATCACCAAAATTACTCTCCACCCCCCAAACCGCGACCACGGTTTCAGCAGGCACACCATAAGCCGCCGCGACACGGTTTAATACATCACGATGCTGCGCCAATTTCTGCCGACCCAGTTGTACACGCTCTTCATCCACCAGTCCTGACAAATAGTCCCAAATCGGTGTTGAAAACTCAGGCTGATAGTTGAGCTTTTCAATCACAGAATAATCAGGTGTTAAATTTTGTGTATAGCGATCATAAGTTGACGCATTCACACCAGCATTCATTGCTTGCGAGCGCAAATTGGCTAAACAGCCTTGAAAGTTATTTTGTGGTGAAATGCTGCTTGTTGCAGGCATGCTCGACGCATTGACAGACTGACCATTAATAATCAACTCGGCATTTGCCTGAGTTATTGCCAAAAAAGCAGTCCCGAAAACAAATCCTAAGTGATGCTTCATACCCTTGATCTTTTTTTGAATTTAAATTGTTGCTTTAACAATAGCAGCTCAAAGCAAAAGTTAAAGGTTCAAAACGTAAATTTAAATTCATAATTTCTACTTATTTAAATTCATTTTTTAAATTTGAATTCAAAAGCAGTTATCCACAATCTTGTTTTAAATTCATTACAAACCAAACAGCGGTTTAAATTTAAATTCAAAACTTTTAAATTTAAAAATAAACTGCATGTAGAAAAAGTTATCCACAAATTCAAAATGGCGTGACAATTCATTTTTTATTGTTGATAATCAAAATATTATAGTTCTTAAAAGACTCTCTTTATAGATCCAATAAGTCTGATCAACTTTTAAATTCAAATTTTTTAAATTTAAACACAACGAAATGAATTCATTTTTTCAAATTTAAATTCATAAACTTTGAATTCATTGTTTTCGGTATCGGATTTTTTGAATTCAAATTCATGGTTTAAATTTAAAAACACAATTTGAATTCAAAACACATTGGTTATTTTTGATTTTGATTCACACACATCGCAGGCCATTGATACGGAAAAAACCATACGAAGATTCGCGCAGAATATTTATAAACGAACGAACACTTTATGATCAATAGTTTCTTGTCGTTTCACCGATAAGCGGTGTGATTTTGCAAAGAGGCGCAATGATGCCCGAACTACAGCGATAAAAAAAGCGGCCATGTGCATGACCGCTTTTTTATCATTCAAACTCAGGTTTAAATGGTCATATCTTCGCTAAGTGCCAGTGGATTCGGCAAAATTTTCGCCAAAGCACGACATAAAGCTGTTAATTCAGCAGTATCATTCGGCATTAAAGTGATGTGACCGATTTTGCGGCCTTCACGCTCTGTTTTGTTATACAGATGCAAATGCGCGCCATTCAGTGCCAATACATCTTCAGATTTCGGATGTTGGCCAATGATGTTTACCATGACCGTTGGACGAACAACTTCAGTCGAACCCAAAGGCAAACCTGCTACAGCACGAATGTGGTTTTCAAACTGTGAACACACTGCACCTTCAATCGACCAATGCCCCGAGTTATGCACACGTGGCGCCATTTCATTGGCATATAAGCCTTTATCGGTCACAAACAGTTCTAGCGTCAAAACACCGACATAATTCAAATGATTGAGCAGGCGAGTAATGTAGTCTTGCGCAACTGGTTGTAAGTCTGCGCTGTTTGGCGCAGGCACAATCGAATGCGACAAAATGCCGTTGTGGTGGTGGTTTTCCGCCAATGGCCATGTTTTCACATCACCGTCTTGACCACGCACCGCAATGATTGAGACTTCACGTGAGAAGGTTACAAAGCTTTCCGCAATCAATTCACCAGCAGGGCCCAGTTCAGCCCATGCTTGATCCATTTGCTCAGCGCTACGTAGCACAAATTGACCTTTACCGTCATAACCGCCACGCGATGTTTTCAGTACGATGGGTAAACCCAGTTCAGCAACAGCGGCTTCTAAACTCTCTAAAGACGTCACGGCCTTATAGGGTGCAACTGGAATAGCCAACTCATCAAACAAGGCTTTTTCAGACAAACGATGCTGTGCAATCGCTAAAGCTTGGCGCGGTGGGTGCAATGCTTTGTTTTTGGTCAATACATCAACATCTGCCAGCGGGGTATTTTCAAACTCTAAGCTGAAAACATCTGCGCTCTGAATGAAATCTTGCAAGCCATTTTCAGCTTGGGTCGAAATCACTGGACCTAGGGCTGCAGAAGGGCAGTCGGTACTCGCTTCAAAGAAGGTGCATTGAATGTTTAAAGGTAATGCCGCTTGCGCCATCATACGACCCAACTGGCCACCACCAAAAATACCAATGGTTTTATCCATGAGAAATGCCCCTTAATTAAGCTTGACCCGGAATATTTTTACTCGCCACTTTATCGGTTTGCGCAGCACGGAAATCTGCAACATTTTTTGCGATTTCAGGCCGTGTTAAACCTAAAATTTGTGCAGCCATGATCGCCGCATTGGTTGCACCCGCTGGGCCAATGGCCAAAGTACCGACAGCAATCCCTGCAGGCATTTGTACAATTGAAAGCAGTGAATCAACACCATTTAGAATCGATGATTTTACCGGTACGCCGAGTACAGGCAAATCAGTCTTGGCTGCACACATGCCTGGTAAATGTGCTGCGCCGCCAGCACCGGCAATAATTACTTGAATACCACGATCACGTGCGGTTTCGGCATATTCGAATAATCGATCTGGAGTTCGGTGTGCAGATACTACTTCCGCTTCAAATGGGACGCCAAGCTGTTTGAGCATATTGGCAGTGTTTTCTAGCGTTGCCCAATCCGATTGAGAACCCATGATAATTCCAACGAGAGGAGTGTCTTGTGAAGCGGCCGCATTCATTGCAATGTTTCCAGAGATTAAAGTAAGAGAGAGTAAATCTCGACTAGAGCCAAGCTTTAATAAGAGCCCCGTATTATAGACTGAAAATTCATCTCATTGACATCCTCCCCCCCTTAAAAGAGGGTGATTCCTACAGCTAGACGCTTATGCCCAAGCGCAAGAATGTTTAGAGCTGAGTTTATATCTCGATCATGAGCTGTACCACAGCTCATGCACTCCCATT